>JALYMN010000032.1 GCA_030773675.1 Actinomycetota bacterium | reverse complement strand
GACCTTGACGACGACCCGCGCCGCCTCGCGCACGGCGTCGCGTGCGCGGCGGCTCACTCCGCCCGCGCCGGGTCGTCCAGCAGCTCGGTCAGGCCCAGCCGCTCGGCGCGGCGCACGTCCTTGAGCTGCCGGCGCCGCTCCGCGCCGGTGCGCTGGTCGTTCTCGAACCGGGCGTCCTGACCCCGCATGCCGGAGGCGAACTGCTCGGCGAGGGTCGGCTGCCAGTCGAAGCTGACGTCGCCGATGGTGACCGCGCAGCCGGGCTCGGCGCCGGCGTCGGCCAGCGCCTTCTCCACCCCGAGCCGGGCCAGCCGGTCGGCGAGGTAGCCGACGGCCTCGTCGTTGCTGAAGTCCGTCTGCTGCACCCAGCGCTCCGGCTTGCTCCCCCGGACGACGAACCCGTCGCCGTCCGGCGCCGGCACGACCGTGAAGCCGGCGTCGTCGACGGCGCGCGGCCGCAGCACGATCCGCGTGGCCTCCTCGACCGGCTGCGCTGCGCGGTGCTCGGCGACCAGCCGGCCCAGCGCGAAGGTGAGCTCGCGCAGCCCCTCATGGGTGGCGGCGCTGACCGCGAAGACCCGCAGCCCCCGGGCCTCGAGGTCGGCGCGGACGAGGTCGGCGAGGTCGCGGGCGTCCGGCACGTCGACCTTGTTCAGCACGACGACCCGCGGGCGGTCGGCGAGGTCGGTGCGGTAGGCGCGCAGCTCGGCCTCGAGAACGTCGAGGTCGGTCAGCGGGTCGCGGCCGGGCTCGAAGGTCGCGCAGTCCAGCACGTGCACGAGGACGGCGCAGCGCTCCACGTGGCGCAGGAACTCCAGGCCGAGGCCCTTGCCCTGCGACGCGCCGGGGATGAGGCCGGGCACGTCGGCCACGGTGAACACGGTGCCGCCGGCCTCGACGACGCCGAGGTTCGGCACGAGCGTGGTGAACGGGTAGTCGGCAATCTTCGGCCGGGCCGCGCTGATCGCGGCGACGAGGCTGGACTTGCCCGCGCTCGGGAAGCCGACGAGGGCGACGTCCGCGACGCTCTTGAGCTCCAGGACGACGTCGCGCTGCTCACCCGGCTCGCCCAGCAGCGCGAAGCCCGGGGCCTTGCGCTTGGTCGTCGCGAGGCTCGCGTTGCCGAGACCGCCGCGACCGCCGCGCGCGACGACGTACCGCGTGCCGGCGCCCACGAGGTCGGCGAGCTGCGTCCCGTCGGCGTCGTACACGACCGTGCCGTCGGGGACGGGCAGCTCCACCGTCGCGCCGTTGGCGCCGGAGCGCATCTCGCCCTGGCCGGGCTTGCCGCTCGTGGCCTTCTGGTGCGGGTGGTAGTGGTAGTCGAGCAGCGTCGTGGTGTTGTGGTCGACGACGAGGACGACATCGCCGCCGGAGCCGCCGTCCGCCCCGTCGGGGCCGCCGAGCGGCTTGAACTTCTCCCGGTGCACGCTGGCGCAGCCGTGGCCGCCGTCGCCGGCGGCGACGTGCAGGACGACGCGGTCGACGAACGTGGCCATGGTGTCTCTCCTGAGGTCGGACTGGACTCGGGACTGGTTCCGAGAACGCCGCAGGGCGGGCCCGGCATGCCCGGGTCCGCCCTGTCGGTGGAGGTGTGGAGCTACTCGGCGGCGACGGCGACGGCCGGCTGCGCCGGCGCGGTGATGTTCACCGTCTTGCGGCCGCGCTTGTTGCCGAACTCGACGGCGCCGGGGACGAGCGCGAACAGGGTGTCGTCGCTGCCGCGACCGACGCCCTCGCCCGGGTGGAAGTGGGTGCCGCGCTGGCGGACGAGGATCTCGCCGGCCTTGACGACCTGCCCGCCGAAGCGCTTGACGCCGAGGAACTGCGCGTTGGAGTCGCGGCCGTTGCGCGAGGAGCTCGCGCCCTTCTTGTGAGCCATGAGGGGTTCCCTACTGAGCGGAGCCGGCGGCAGCGCCGGTCTCGATGGCGGTGACGCGCACCTGGGTGAGCGACTGACGGTGACCGAGACGGCGCTTGTAGCCGGTCTTGTTCTTGTAGCGCAGGATGTTGATCTTCGGGCCCTTGGTGTGGGCGACGACCTCGCCGCTCACGCTGACGTTGGCCAGCGCCGCACCGTCGGAGGTGACCGAGCCGCCGTCGACGACGAGCAGCGCGGGCAGCGCCACCGAGTCGCCGGGGCCGCCGGCGACCTTCTCGACCTCGACGACGTCACCGACGGCGACCTTGTACTGCTTGCCGCCGGTCTTGACGATGGCGTACACGAGGAGCTCCTACCTGATCTGCACGGGGTGCCGCGCGCTGGGCGCAGCAGAAGGGCGCGTCGAGGACGCGAGCCCCCGAGACTACCGGACCACCGTGCCGGCCGTCGACGCCGGCCGCCCCGCGGCGCGCCCACCGCGCGCCCACCGCTTCCCGTGATCGACAGAAGCATCGGCCTGCTCAGGGGGACGCATCCGCTCCTAGGCGGCCGATCCTTCTGTGGATCACGGGGTTGGGAGCGCGCGGGGCGGACG
>JALYMN010000031.1 GCA_030773675.1 Actinomycetota bacterium | reverse complement strand
CTGGAGCTCGAGGCCGGCGACAGCGGGATCCGGAGCCTGGTGTCGGTGCAGGGGTCGCTCGCCATGTACGCCATCCACCGCTGGGGGTCGGAGGATCAGAAGCAGGAGTGGCTGCCGCGCATGGCCGCGGGTGAGGCGATCGGCTGTTTCGGCCTGACTGAGCCGGACGCCGGTTCCGATCCGGGTGCGATGCGCACTCGGGCCCGTCGGGACGGCAGCGACTGGGTCCTGCACGGCCAGAAGATGTGGATCACGAACGGCTCGATCGCCGACGTCGCGGTCGTCTGGGCGCGGACCGACGAAGGCGTGCGCGGCTTCCTCCTGCCGGCGGGCACCAAGGGGTTCACCACGCAGGACATCCACAAGAAGCTGTCGCTGCGCGCCTCCGTGACCTCGGAGCTGCTGCTGGACGACGTCCGGTTGCCGGCCGACGCCGTGCTGCCGGAGGTGGCGTCGCTGCGCGGCCCGCTGTCGTGCCTCAACGAGGCACGCTACGGCATCCTGTGGGGGGCCGTCGGCGCGGCTCGCGCGTGCTTCGAGGCGGCACTGGACTACAGCAAGACGCGGACGGCGTTCGGCAGGCCCATCGGAGGCTTTCAGATCCAGCAGCAGAAGCTCGCGACGATGGCGCTCGAGGTCAACCGCGCGACCCTGCTGGCGCTGCACCTGGGTCGCATGAAGGACGAGGGCCGGCTGCTGCCGGAGCACGTCAGCATGGGCAAACTCGGCAACGTCAACGCCGCCCTCGACGTCGCGCGCAGCGCCCGGCAGGTCCTGGGTGCGAACGGCGTCACGCTCGAGTACCCGGTGATCCGGCACATGAACAACCTCGAGTCGGTCGTCACCTACGAGGGCACCGCAGACGTGCACGCGCTCGTCGTCGGCGGCGCACTGACGGGCCTCCAGGCGTTCCGCTGACCGGGTCAGGCACGGGCCGCCCCCCGTCCTGAGCGCGGCCCCGCGTCCGCGCGCGTCGACGGACCTGCGTCCACACCGCCAATCTCAGGAGCACCGTTGTCCACTATCTCGCCGTCCATCGGTGTCGGCTGCGGGCTCATGGGGTCCGGCATCGCTGAGGTGTTTGCGCGGGCCGGCCACGTCGTCGTCGTGCACGAGGTCGACGAGCGTGCCGCGGCTTCGGGGCGGGCGAGGATCGAGGCCTCGGTGCGACGCGCGGCCTCGAGCGGCAAGCTCACCGACGAGGCCGCCGAGCGGTCGTTGGGACTGATCACGGTCGGGACCGACCTCGACGCGCTCGCGGACGCGGAGCTCGTCGTCGAGGCGGCGAGCGAGGACGAGTCGCTGAAGACGACGCTGTTCCGCAAGCTCGACAAGGTCCTGCTGCGTGACGACGCCGTCCTGGCGTCGAACACCTCGTCCATCCCCATCATGAAGCTCGGGACGGCCACGCGACGGCCGGAGCGCGTCATCGGGATGCACTTCTTCAACCCCGTGCCCGTGCTCCCGCTCGTCGAGCTTGTGCCGTCGCTGCTGACGTCTGTCGACACCGTCGAGCGCGTTCAAAGGTTGGCCGAGCAGGACCTCGGCAAGACGGTGATCCGGTCACAGGACTGCGCCGGCTTCGTGGTCAACGCACTGCTGGTTCCCTACCTGCTCTCGGCGATCCGCATGCTGGAGTCGGGGTTCGCGTCCGCGGCGGACATCGACACCCGATGGGCCCCCTGCAGCTCACCGACCTCATCGGACTCGACACCACCAAGTCGATCGCGGAGTCCCGGTCGCACGCGGCCACGCGCGGCTCGCGCTGGCTCGAGAGCTGGGCGCCGAGACCGTCGATGCCGGCGGCGAGGACGTCGCCGGGCGCGTCCGCGACCTGACGGAGGGCGCCGGCGCGGACGTCGTGTTCGAGCTGGTCGGCACGGCCGCGACCAGTGCGACCGCACTGGCGTGCCTCGGCAAGGGCGGCGCCTTGGTCTACATCGGGTACTCCTTCGACGACGTGCCGCTCAACCCGCTGTCGCTCGTCGTCGCCGAGCAGCGGATCCTCACGTCCGTGGGGAACCGGCGCTCGGAGCTGGTCAAGGCGCTCGACCTCGCCGCCAGCGGCCGGCTCCGCACGCACGTCAGCACGGCGCCGCTGGAGGAGGCCGCGGCCGTGCTCGCGGACCTGCGTGCTGGGCGCGTGGTCGGGCGAGCGGTGCTCGTCCCGTGACGAGGTGCCGCTGCCCGAGATCCTCAACTACGAAGCCCGGGCCGTGCTCTGCCCCGACAAGATCAGCCCGAGGAGTGGCTGGAGTGCCACCGGGTCGTGCACGCCGTCGCCCGGATCGCCTACTTACTTCGACCTGAAGAAGTACCTGGGCCGGTGATCGAGGCCCACGGGCGCCCGCCGCCGAGTCGAGATGATCTTCCTTCTTCTCTCGACTATCCGGCCAGCTTCCCGATCTTGACCAGGTTGTGGGCCAGGACCGCCTGTCCGGTCCAGATCCGGGCTCCTTCGGTGCCATTCAGGCGGGTGCGATCCCAGCCGTATCCGCGTTTGAGGCTGCTGATCCGGCCCTCGCTGCCGGTTCTCCACTTGATCGTCTTGCGGAACGCGGGCCTTCGTTCCTCGGCTTGACGGGCCTTGCCGGGCTTGCCCTTGCGGGGGATGACGACGTGGTGCACCCCTGCCTCGCGCAGGTCGTCCTCGACGCTCTTCTCGCCGTAGCCCCGGTCGGCCGTCACGGTCCTGGGCCTGCGCCCGGTGCGGCGCCTCACGCGCTCGACCGCCGGGGCCAGCTGCGGCGCGTCCGGCGGG
>JALYMN010000030.1 GCA_030773675.1 Actinomycetota bacterium | reverse complement strand
ACGAGGACGCGCCGCGCGTGCTCGAGGGCTTCGCCTTCGGCGGCGCGCTGCTCGCGATGTTCATGCGCGTCGGCGGCGGCATCTTCACCAAGGCCGCGGACGTCGGCGCCGACCTCGTCGGCAAGGTCGAGCAGGGCATCCCCGAGGACGACCCGCGCAACGCCGCGACGATCGCCGACAATGTGGGCGACAACGTGGGTGACTGCGCCGGCATGGCGGCCGACCTCTTCGAGTCCTACGCCGTCACGCTGGTCGCCGCGCTGATCCTCGGCCAGGTCTTCTTCGGCCCCGTCGGCATGGTTTTCCCGCTGCTGGTCGCCGCCATCGGCGTGATCGCCTCGGTCGTCGGCGTGCTCGCGACCCAGCCGAGCAAGAACGATTCCAGCGGGATGGTCCCGATCAACCGGGGCTTCTTCACCTCCGCAGCGGTCTCGCTCGTGCTCGTCGCCGCGGCCTCGTTCATCTACCTGCCCAGCGTCGCCGACGTGCCGGACCTCGCCGTCAGCCCGCAGGTCCTCGGCTTCGTCTCGGTGCTCATCGGCGTCGTCCTGGCCGCGACCATCCAGCAGCTCACCGGTTACTTCACCGAGACCAGCCGCAAGCCGGTCCAGGACATCGGCCGCAGCTCCCTGACCGGCCCGGCCACGGTGATCCTCTCCGGCATCTCTCTCGGGCTGGAGTCGGCCGTCTACGCCGCGCTGCTCATCGGCGCCGGTGTCTACGGCGCCTTCCTCATCGGCGGCGGCGCGGCCCTCTACGCCGTCGCCCTCGCCGGTTGCGGCCTGCTCACCACCGCCGGCGTCATCGTCGCGATGGACACCTTCGGTCCGGTCAGCGACAACGCGCAGGGCATCGCCGAGATGTCCGGCGACATCGACGAGCCGGGCGCCCGCGTGCTCACCGACCTCGACGCCGTCGGCAACACCACCAAGGCGATCACCAAGGGCATCGCCATCGCAACGGCGGTCCTCGCCGCGACCGCGCTCTTCGGCTCCTACAACGCGCAGGTCCAGGTGGCCCTGGACGAGGCGGGGGAGACCCTCGGCAACGCCTTCAGCCTGGTGAACCCCAACAATGTCGTCGGGGCGGTCCTCGGCGCCGCAGTGGTGTTCTTCTTCTCGGGGCTGGCCATCAGCGCCGTCTCCCGCGCCGCCGGGCGGGTGGTCTTCGAGGTGCGCGAGCAGTTCCGCACCAAGCCCGGGATCATGAACTTCACCGAACGACCGGACTACAGCGCCGTCGTGGACATCTGCACGAAGGACTCGCTCCGCGAGCTGGCTACGCCCGGCTTGCTGGCCGTCCTGGCGCCGGTCGCGGTGGGCTTCGGCCTCGGCATCGGGCCGCTGGCGGCCTACCTGGTCGGCGCCATCGCCGCCGGCACGCTGATGGCCGTCTTCCTCGCCAACTCCGGCGGTGCCTGGGACAACGCGAAGAAGATGGTGGAGGACGGCTCCTACGGCGGGAAGGGCAGCGAGGCGCACGCGGCCACCGTCATCGGCGACACCGTCGGCGACCCCTTCAAGGACACCGCCGGCCCGGCCATCAACCCGCTGATCAAGGTGATGAACCTCGTCGCCCTGATCATCGCGCCGGCCGTCGTCGCCATGACCGTGGGCGACGACGCCAACACCGGCCTGCGGGTCGCGATCGCACTGGCCGCCGTGCTGATCATCGTGGCGGCGGTAGTGGTCTCCAAGCGCCGCTCGGTGGTCGTCGGGGGAGCGGCGACGGACACGTCGGACAGTCTCACCACCAGCGCTCCGTGATCTCGGCACGCCCGCGATCCTCCGGCTCCCGACCGTCGGGCCGGAGGATCGCGGCGTCCATGTGGACGGGTTCCCCGGCTGTGGACGGCGCACGCCCCGGTCAGCTCGGCCGGCCCTAGCTTCGCCTCCTCCGGTCCGGACCGTCCGGCCCGGGGAGGACGCCGGGAGGCCGGGATGTGCACGATCTCCGTGCAGTTCGACGCGCTGGAGGCACTGGCGGGCGAGCTGGCGGCACTCGCCGCCGAGCTGGACGACGACGCCGCGCTGTGCCGTTCCACGGCGGCGGCGCTCTCCACCGCTCTAGAGGGGGACGAGGGCTGGACGTCGGGCGGCGCGGCGATCGCCTGGGGTTCCCTGACCGGCGTGGTCGCGGCCCGCACGGCCGCCGTGGCCGCCACGCTCAGCGCCACCGCGGTCGCCTACCGCGCGGCGGACGCGGCGCTGTCCGCCGACGTCGCCGGCCGCCGCGCCAGGACGGTGACCGGGTGACCGCGTCGGTGTTCCACCGGGCGGAGGCCCGCCTCGCGGCGCTCGCAGCCTGGGACATGCCGCAGGTCCGCGGTGCGGTGGTCACCCTGGGCGCAATCGCCGAGCGCCTGCCGGTCTGGCGGGTGCGGCTGGCCGAGGTGGCGCGGGTGCTCGAGTCCGCGGAATCCTGGTCGGGACCTGCAGCGCGCAGCGCCGTGCACGCCGTGTTCGACCTCTCCACGGTCGCGACCGTCCTGGACACCGCGTTGTCGGTGTCGCAGGAGTCCTTCGAGCGACTCGCCGGGCAGGCCGACGCCGCGCAGGAGCGGGCGGTCGAGGCGCTGGCCCTCGCCCGCTCCCTGGAGGGCGGGCTGTCGCGACCGCTGGCCGAACACACCGAGCTGTACGCCACGTCGTCGGCGTTGGTGCCGGGCGTCGCCCCTCCCGACTCCGGCCCGGCCGTGGCGGCGGCCGAGGCGGCCCTGGCGCACGCCGATGC
>JALYMN010000029.1 GCA_030773675.1 Actinomycetota bacterium | reverse complement strand
CCGCGATCGACGGGCAGGACTTCGAGAAGGCTGCGTCGCTGCGCGACAAGGAGAAGCAGCTGCTCGGGCAGAAGGCCCAGCGCGAGAAGGAGTGGAAGGCCGGCGACATGGACGTCGTCGCCGAGGTGGGCGACGAGGAGATTGCCGAGGTCCTCGAGATCTGGACGGGCATCCCCGCCGTCCGACTCACCGAGGCCGAGACCGCGCGCCTGCTCCGCATGGAGGACGAGCTGCACAAGCGGGTCATCGGCCAGGAGCAGGCCATCAAGGCGGTCTCCAAGGCGATCCGGCGCACCCGCGCCGGGCTCAAGGACCCGAAGCGCCCCGGCGGCTCGTTCATCTTCGCCGGCCCCTCCGGCGTCGGGAAGACCGAGCTCTCCAAGACGCTCGCGGAGTTCCTGTTCGGTGACGAGGACGCGCTGATCCTGCTCGACATGTCCGAGTACATGGAGAAGCACACCGTCAGCCGCCTGGTCGGCTCGCCTCCCGGCTACGTCGGCTACGAGGAGGGCGGCCAGCTCACCGAGAAGGTGCGCCGCAAGCCGTTCTCGGTCGTGCTGTTCGACGAGGTCGAGAAGGCCCACCCGGACGTGTTCAACACGCTCCTGCAGATCCTCGAGGACGGTCGCCTGACCGACTCGCAGGGCCGGGTGGTCGACTTCAAGAACACGGTTCTGATCATGACGTCGAACCTCGGCACGCGCGACATCAGCAAGGGGTTCAACCTGGGCTTCCAGAAGGACAACGACACCCAGGGCGCCTACGAGCGGATGAAGACCAAGGTCCAGGACGAGCTCAAGCAGCACTTCCGGCCGGAGTTCCTCAACCGCATCGACGACACGGTCGTGTTCCACCAGCTGACCGAGGCGGAGATCGTCCAGATCGTCGACCTCATGCTCGCCCGGGTCGACAGCCAGCTGAAGAACAAGGACATGGGCCTCGAGCTCACGGCGGCCGCGAAGCAGCTGCTCGCCAAGAAGGGCTACGACCCGGTCATGGGTGCCCGGCCGCTGCGCCGCACGATCCAGCGCGAGATCGAGGACGTGCTGTCCGAGCAGATCCTGTTCGGCACGCTCACGGCCGGCAACATCGTCGTCGTCGACGTCGAGGACAAGGACGGCGAGCAGGCGTTCACCTTCCGCGGCGAGCCCAAGCCCGGTGTGGTGCCGGACGCGCCGCCGGTCGACCTGGCCAAGGGCCAGTAGGCGCACCGCCCGTCCCGACGGGGGCGGCTCCCGCAGGGGGAGTCGCCCCCGTCGGCGTTCCGGCGCTCGTCGTCCGTCGGCACCTGGCGGTACGGTCGCGCGACCGACCGAGGGGGTGACGGATGGGTCCGGTCGTCTCCGACAGCATCGGCGCGCTGTTCGGCGTCACCGCCGACGCCGTCGTCCTGCTCGAGGGCGAGCAGGTCGTGGCCTGGAACGACGCCGCGCACGTCCTGTTCGGCGTGCCCGCGCACGAGGCCACCGCGCCCGGCGCCCGGCCGCTGGGGCCGCACCTTGACCGGCTGCTCGACCTGCCGCCGGGCCTGCCTCCCACGCGGATCGACCTGCCGCCGGTCGGCGCCGTGGACGTCGTCCGTCAGGTCGTCGGCGGGCGCGACGTGCTGCTGCTGCGCGACGTCAGCGTGGAGGTGCGGCGGGAGCGCGGCCTGCGCCGGCTGGCGGAGCTGGGCCGGGGCCTGCTGTCGCAGGAGCCCCTGGTGCAGCCGGTGCTGCAGGCGGTGTGCACCGTGGCCCGCGACCTCACGGGAGCGGCGTACAGCGCGGTGCTCGTCCTGCGCGAGGGCTCCACGACCGAGAGCAGCCACTTCGTGTACAACGCTCCCCGGCACCTGTTCCCGGAGCGGATGCCTCGGGTGGTGGGGCTGCTGGCCGTGCCCGTCGCCAGCCGCGCTCCGGCGCGCCTGAGCGACGTCCGGGGGCACTCGGCCGGAGTGGGGCTGCCCGGCGTGCACCCGCCCCTGGGCCCACTGGTGGCGGTGCCGCTGCTCGCCGGCGACCAGGTGCTCGGCGTGCTGGCGGCCAGCAACCCGCCGGAGGGCCGCACGTTCGACGAGGTGGACGAGCAGCTCATGGTCGACCTGGCCGGGCACGCGGCGGTCGCCCTGCGCTGGGCCGAGGCGGGCGAGCGGGAGCGCGAGCGGGCGCAGGCGCAGCAGGAGCTCGCTGACACCGCCCGGCACGACATCCGCTCGCCCGTCGCAGCGGGCAAGGGCTTCGCCGCCCTGCTGCGCACCCGCCGGGAGCGGATGACGCCGGAGCAGGTCGAGACCTCGCTGCAGGGGCTCGCCGACGCGTTCGAGCGCATCGAGGCGTTCAGCGAGCGGCTGCTGGCCGACTCCCGCGGCACGGCGCCGGCGCCGGAGCCTCGGCGGGAGCGGGTGCCGGTCGGGCCGCTGCTGGACCGCGTCGTGCGCGACGTGCGGGCCGCGACGGGACGCGACGACACGCTGGTGTGGTCGGCCGTGGCCGACGCCCCCGACGCCCTGCTCGGCGACCCCGACGAGGTGCGCCAGGTGGTCGACAACCTCGTCGGCAACGCGCTCAAGCACGCTGGCAGCGCGGTCCTCACCGTGCGCCCGGAGGGCCGCTTCGTCCGGTTCGACGTCCGTGACGAGGGCCCGGGGATCGCGGAGGACGAGCAGGCGCGCCTGTTCGAGCGGTGGAGCCGGACCGCCGACTCGCGCTCCCGGGACGTGCCCGGCACCGGGCTCGGCCTGTCGATCGTCAAGCGTCTGGTGACGGACCACGGCGGGACCGTGGGCGTCAGCTCCCGGCCCGGCGAGGGCGCGACCTTCTGGGTCACCTTCCCGCGGGCGGACTGAGCGGACGGGCCGGCTCAGTCGTTCCCGGACGGGAGCGCGTAGCGGCCGTCCGGACGGCGGGCGAGCAGGCCGTCGGCCAGCAGGGCCTGCAGGGCACGGTCGCGCTGCACCGCGTCGCTCCAGACCGCCGCCAGCGCGGTGGGCTCGACCGGTCCCTCGGCGTCGCGCAGGACGCCGAGCAGCCGGCCGCGCACCTGGCGGTCGGTGCCGGCG
>JALYMN010000028.1 GCA_030773675.1 Actinomycetota bacterium | reverse complement strand
GGCAGGCACGACTGCGGCGGGCCCCGTGCGCCAGGCACCGCCGCGGCCGCAGCGCAGCACCAACGGGGTGCCCGCCACCCCGCGTGGCCGCCGGGCACGCCTCCGGCTGCGCCGCGTCGACCCGTGGTCGGTGTTCCTGCTGGCGCTCGTCACCAGCCTGTTCCTCGCCATCGTGCTGGTGGTCGCCGTCGTTGCCCTGTACGCCGTCCTCGCGGCCGCCGGCGTCCCCGACAGCGTCAACCAGCTCTTCGCCGAGGTCACCCGCCGGCCGGGCCGGCCTGAGCCCGGGCCGCTCATCACCGCCGGGCGCGCGATCACCACCGCGGGCGTGGTGGCGGCCGTCGACGTGGTGCTGCTCACCGCGCTGTCCACGCTCGGGGCGCTGCTCTACAACGTCTGCGCCTCGTTCACCGGCGGCGTCGAGGTGACCCTCGCGGAGCGCGACTGACCGTCCTCGCGCCGGGCCGGCGGGACGACCTGCTCGTGTAGGCTGCCCGACCGTGCCGGCTCGGCACGCACGGGCCTGTAGCTCAGGCGGTTAGAGCGCTTCCCTGATAAGGAAGAGGTCGGAGGTTCAAGTCCTCCCAGGCCCACTCGTGCCCGTCCCGGTGCTTCGGTCCGGCAGTCCAGGCAGGAGTCCGCCGTGCGCCGTCCCGCTCTCCTGCTCGCCCTGCTCGGGGTCGGCGCAGCTCTGATCCGCCGGCGCAGCACGGCCGCCCGGGCGGAGCGGGAGCTCTGGCACGAGGCGACGGTCGCTCCCGACCTGCGCTAGTCCGTCCCCCTTCGGGGCCATAGCTCAACTGGCAGAGCACCGCCTTTGCAAGGCGGGGGTTCGGGGTTCGAGTCCCCGTGGCTCCACTGGCAACAGGCACGGCCGCCCAGGCCCATCAGCGCCGGCGGGGGTCACGGCAGCAGGCCGAGGCCGAGCCACAGGTCGGGCGGCTCCTCGGCGTCCCGACGGTCGACGCGCGGCGCGGCGGCCCGCCAGAAACGGGCGACTTGCGCCTCCGGTCGCCGTCGCGAGCGGGCGAGCGGGGGCGGCGTGCCGTCCAGCACCTCGACGGCTCCCAGCGCCAGCAGCGTGTCGATCATGTGGGCGGCTGCGGGCGCGGGCTCCGGCAGGCACGCCGGTTGGTACGCGGCCTCCATGACCCTCAGCAGCGTGGCGTCCTCGCAGTCGAGCGCGGCGAGAGCCAGTGTCCGCTGGCGTCTGGGGCTGCAGACCGAGGTCGCGGACGAGCGCAGCGCCGATCTCGCGCGCCCCGCTCGTCGAACACGGTCGCCCTCGGCGCTCTCGAGGCGGCGGGCCAGCTGCTCCAGCTCCATAGACCGGCCGAGGGCCCGGAGCAGGGGCACGAGGTACTCCTCCACCGGCGGGATCCCCGGTGCTGCCTCGCGGGCGAGGACGGGTCGGCGTACGCCTCGTCGTCGAGCAGCGGCAGGGCGAAGGGCAGGAGGCGCTCCCGGACGGCGAGGACGACTCCGTCGGCGGTGACCTCGTGCGCCTGCTCGAGGCGACCGGACGTCGGTGCCGGCACCTCCCACCACACGTCCTCGCCGCTGCCGAGCAGCTCCCCGAGCCGGCCGTGTCAGCCCCCGGGTGTCCGTCCGGGCTGGGCTGCTCGGGCAGCCAGGGCTCGGCCTGACGCGCCGCCTCCCACACCAGCCGGTTCACGACCACCCAGCTGACCGTGAACTCGACGAGCGTGCGGTCGGACCACCGGCTCCGCTGGAAGCCGAGCAGCAGCGCATTGCCCGTCCGGCTCCTCAGCGCGTAGCGGCCGGCCGAGCCCTTCCAGCCGTCGGCCCTCGGCCTGGACCGACACGCTCCCTCAGCAGCCCCGTGTACGCGTCCTGCGCGGCTCCGAGCTCGGGCACCGCAGCAGTCTGCGTCAGCGCGCCAGCCGGAGCACGACCACCACTCGCCCCGCCGACCCGGCCTGTACCTGGTCCTCCCGGGCCCCCGACGGCAGCTTCGTTGGGCCGAACGGCTGATCCAGCCGCAGAACGCTCCAGCCGACAGCAGCCGTGCCGAAGGCAGGAGGGTGAACCACCGGCGCATGACTCGCTGTGACCAGCTCGAGGACCTCGTCGGGCTCGCGCTCGCCGTCCAGGGCACCCGCGAGCCGGAGCAGATCGCCCACGCCCTGCTCGCCTTCGCCACCGCTGTGGACCTCGGGCGGCGCGGCGCCGTCCTCGCCGGGCCTCCCGGGTCGCTGGCGCTGCTGGCGACGTCCGGGCTCGACCCGGTGAGGCGTCCCACCGGCCGGGCCGGCACGTCGCCGTCGGTGGCCCGCGCCCAGGACGCCCGCTCAGCGCTGCGACTGCCCGGACCGGACCCGGTGACCGACCCGTGGCTCGCCGCGCTGCTGCCGGACGCCCGCGACCTCGTCGTCGTCCCGCTCGTCGCCGACGGTCGGCCGCTCGGCGCCCTCGTGCTCGCGCCGTCCCCGGCGCCCGGCGCGCGGCTCGCCGACCCGGCCGAGCTCGGCCTGCTCGAGCAGGCCGCCGCGCTCAGCGCTCTCGCCCTGCGCACCACCTGGGACCTCGAGCAGGTGCATCGGCTCGCCGCCACCGACGGATTGACCAAGATCGCGAACCGGCGGACCTTCGAGCAGACGTTGGAGCGCGAGCTCGCGCGGGCGGCGCGCAGCGGCGAGCCGCTGTCGCTCGTCCTGCTCGACGTCGACCACTTCAAGCGGCTCAACGACACGCTCGGCCACCAAGCTGGCGACGACGTGCTGCGCAACGTTGCGGCCGCGCTGTCGTGCGAGTGCCGCGACTTCGACACGGCCGCGCGCTATGGCGGCGAGGAGTTCGCGGTCGTCCTGCCCGGCTGCAGCCCGCAGGAGGCCGTGCCGATCGCCGAGCGCCTGCGCCGCGCGGTGTCGGCCGCGCCGGCGCCGACGCCGGTCACCGCCTCGGCCGGCATCGCCTGCTTCCCCGTGCACGGCGGCGACGTCGAGGCGCTGGTGCGCTCGGCCGACGCAGCGCTCTACGCCGCCAAGGCGGCCGGACGGGACCGGACGATGCTCGCCGCGCTGCGCACCGCCGCGCGGGGTGGCCTCATCGCGGTCCCGTAGCGAGCCGGGCCCAGCCGGTCGGGCCAGCCGGTCGGGCGCACGGTCAGGCCTGGCCGGTCGCCCTAGTCGGCCCGCACCGCCTCGCCGTCCTCGTCCACCCGGGCGGCCGGCGCCGCCGCCGGCTGAGCCGGCACGTCGACGACGGCCTGCAGCTCCTCGGGCTCCTGAGCGCCCGGCGCGTCGCGCCACGCCAACCGCTGGTACGCCACCGCCGCCGCCACGCCGAGCAGCGCTCCGGCCACGGCGGTGC
>JALYMN010000027.1 GCA_030773675.1 Actinomycetota bacterium | reverse complement strand
GCGCGCTGCGCCCGGACGTGGTGTACGCCCTGCTGAACTGGCAGGCGGTGCCCTTCGCCCACGAGGTGCTCACCGCCGGGCTGGGCGTCCCGTTCGTCTGGCACCTCAAGGAGGGGCCGAGCTTCTCCTTGGAGCACGGGCACTGGGGGCAGCTCGTCGACCTGCACCTGCGCTCCGACGGGCAGGTCTACTCGAGCCCGGAGCTGCGCGACTGGTTCGCCGTCACCGTCCCCGGCACCCGCGAGGGCCGCAGCCTGGTGCTCGACGGCGACCTGCCCAAGGCCGAGTGGCTCGCCGGCGAGCGCTCGCCCCTGCTGTCCGACGGCGACGGCGAGGTGCACACGGTCATCCCGGGGCGCCCGATGGGTCCGCCGCCCGAGGTCGTCGGTGAGCTGGCCCGCCACGGCGTGCACGTGCACCTGTACGGCGAGAAGGTCGCCGCGCAGAAGCGCGAGTGGGTCGAGACCGTCCGGCGGGTCGCGCCCGGGCGGTTCCACCTGCACCCGCAGGTCGACCAGGCGGACTGGGTGCGCGAGCTGTCCCAGTACGACGCCGGCTGGCTGCACGACGTCGTCAGCACGAACGGCGGGGACCTGCACGCGGCCACCTGGGACGACCTGAACTACCCGGCCCGGATGGGCACGCTCGCCGCCGCGGGGGTGCCTATGGTGCAGCGCGACAACACCGGGTCGGTGGTGGCGACCCAGACCCTCGCGCGGGAGCGGGAGCTCGGCGTGTTCTGGCGCGAGCCGGCCGACCTCGCCGCCCAGCTCGCCGACCGGGAGCTGATGGGCCGGCTGCGCGAGAGCGTGTGGCGGCAGCGGAGCCTGTTCACCTTCGACGCCCACGTCGACCGGCTGGTGGCGTTCCTCCGCGCGACCGCGCAGACGGGCCGGTCGGCCTGACGCGCAGAGGGCGTCGACTGCCGAGGCCGCCGGCGTCAGGACGCGTCGCGCAGGACGACGTCCAGACCCCGCCGCGGGCTGCCGAGCCCGGTCACGGCGTCGAAGCCCGGGCCGGCGGTGCACACCGCGCCGCAGTCCCCGTTCGACCCGCTGGTGATGTCACCGAGCGCACCGGAGCGGTAGAGGGCTGTGTGCAGCGGGCTCGCGCCGGTGCTCGTGGTGGCAACGAGCGGGCCCTTCCCGGCGCCCTTGCGCAGCTGGTTCGCCACCGCCACGACGCCCGCCCACTGCGGGGCGCCGGCGCTGGTGCCGCCCATCTGGAACCACCCCGACTGCCCGTCGACCGGGGTGCTGCTGTAGACGGCGAACCCGGTCGCCGGGTCGCCGGAGTAGGACACGTCCGGCAGCGTCCGGCGGGTCGCGGTCGTGACGCCGTCCTGGTACGCCGGCTTGGCGGCGTACGGGCTGACGCCGCCGCCGGAGTCGCTCCAGGCGACCTCGGTGTCCACCTCGCCCGCGGCGCCGAGCAGCAACGACGTGCCCCCGACGGCCAGGGCGTAGGGGTTCGCCGCCGGGTAGGTGCCCGGGTTGCCCTCGTCGCCGGAGGCGAACACGCACACGCCCGTGGTGAGGCGGCACTTGCTGTCATGGCCGGTCTGCTTGGCGAACTGCGGCGTGCCGAAGCTGCCGCTCACCACGGTCACGCCGGGCTGCTTCGTCGCATAGCTCACGGCCGTGAGCAGGTTGGTGAGCGAGCTGGAGCTCGCCTCGACGAGCAGGATCGAGGCCGCCGGAGCCACGGCGTGCGCCCACTGGACGTCGAGCGCGGCCTCGAGCGCCCAGCCGGCGTCGACCTTGGGGTACTTGGTGCCGCCGCTCTGGTTGACCTTGCGGAACGACGGCGGTGCCGGCAGGTCGAAGGCGTCGTCGAACACGGCGAGGTCCTTCGCGACGTTCGGTGCGTCGTACGCCGTCACGATCGCGATGGTCTGCCCGGCGCCGGTCCCGGTGAGGCCGAGGTAGGCGCGCACCTCGGCCGGGGTGTAGCCGCTCGTCTCGGACGTCGCGAGCAGCGGAGAGCCGTCCGGCGTCCGGCCGAGCACCCGCAGCCGGAGCGGGTGCCGAACTCCGCCGACGACGTCGGGCTGCGCCACGCCCACGCTGTCCGGCAGGGGCGCCGGGGCCTGCTGCGCGTCGGCCGGACGGGGCACCGCCGCGACGGACGTGGCGGCAAGCACGGACAGGGCAACGGTCCGCCGGAGGCGGCGGGTACGGCGGGCGGTCCGGCTGCGGGCGTCGTCGCGCACGGGGCTCCTGTTCAGCGGTGCGGGGTGGGACGTCCCGCGGCCGGCGACGCGCGGGACGACCGCACGGTCCAGACCTCGGGGTCGTGGGGTTGAACAGTAGAAGGAGAGACATCTCGTGGCGAGAGGCCCTCGCGGCCCCTCTTCGGCCGAATCCGGTCTTTACTTGAGTACTGCATGTGACCATTGTGTGACGCGGTGGGACCGGTCAGGCTGACGGTGGCTCCCGCCGCACCCCGTTGGTCATCGACCTGGAAGGCCCGCATGCCTCGCCGTTCCGCCGCCCGCGCCGCGTTCACCGCCCTGGCCGCCGGGGTGCTCCTCGCCACCTCCGCGGCGACGACACCCGTCAGCGCCTCCACCGACGAGTCGCGCCCCAGCACCGTGCCCGAGGGCCTCGTGGAGCACTCGGACGCCCTGTCACACGCGCCCGGCTTGTCGAACCCGCTCGGCCGCAAGTGGCAGTGACGCCACCGCGCGCCACCCCGTGAGCCGCGTCCGGACGCTCCCGCTGCCCGTCGCGTACGCCGTCCTCGTCACGCTCACCGGGCTCGGGGTCCTGCTGCTGGCGCTCAGCCGGGCCTCGGAGGACCTGCGCAGGGCGGACCTCGCCCTCGGCGTGCTCGCCTGCCTCCTGGTGGCGGCAGAGCTGCGCGCAGTGAGGGTGGTGACCAGGCGGGGCTCGACGGACGCGGTGAACCTGTCCGGGGCGTTCGCCTGCGCACTGCTCCTGCTGTACGGATGGCCGCTGGCCGTGGCCGTGCAGGCCGTCGCGGCGCTCGCCGACGACGTCCGAGGCCGGGTCGCATGGTGGAAGGCCGCGTTCAACGTGGGGCAGTACAGCCTCGCCCTCGCCGGCGCCGGCGCCGTGCTGTGGCTGCTCGCTCCTGCGGGAACCGTCACGCACCTGTCCACCGACGTGTTGCCGGCGGCCGTTGCGGCCTGCACGGTCTTCTTCCTGCTCAACACCGTGCTCCCCGGGGCGGGGCTGGCCCTGCACGAGGGCGCACCCCTGGCGCGCAGCCTCATCAACGACCTGCCCCTGCAGGCGTCTGTCAACGGCGTGGTGGTGGCGATGGCGCCGCTCGTCGTCGCGCTGATGAACGACAGCCTCTGGCTCGTCGCACTGCTCGTGGTGCCCGTCCTCGCCGTCCATCGGGGCGCGCTGTCGGCGATCGAGCGCGACCACCTCTCGCTGCACGACAGCCTCACCGGGCTGCCCAACCAGGTGGCGTTCCGCGACGGCCTGGTCGACCAGGTCGAGCAGGCGGCGGAGGCCGGTCGTCACGTCGGCGTGCTCGCGCTGACGCTCGACCACTTCAGCGACGTCAACCGCACGCTGGGGCACGCGGCCGGCGACGCGCTGCTCGAGCAGGTCGCGAGGCGGCTGTCCGACGCGGTTCCCGACGACGCCGTGGTGTCGCGCTTCGGCACCGGCGGGAGCTTCGTCGTCGCCGTCCCCGACCTCGGCTCGCCGTGGGACGCGAGCGCCTGGGCCGAGAGGCTGCTGCAGCAGTTCAGCGACCCCTACTCCTTCGCCGAGTCGGCCTTCGCCCTGCGCGCGAGCATCGGCCTGACGGTGGCGCCGCTGCACGGCACGGACCCCGACCACCTCGTCCAGCACGCGGAGGTCGCCCGGGACGTGGCTCGTCGCGACCGCAGCGGGCTCGAGGTCTACAGCGCCGAGCGGAACAGCTTCACCGAGCGCCGGCTGGCGGTGCTCAAGGGTCTCGGGCCCGCGCTGCGGCGCCGCGAGATGTCGGTGCACTTCCAGCCGCAGGTCGACCTGGCCACCGGGCGGGTGAGCGGGTTCGAGGCCCTGCTCCGCTGGGACCACGCGGAGCTCGGCACGGTGCCGCCGGACGAGTTCGTCGCGCTCGCCGAGCACTCCGGGATGATGCGGGAGGTCACCAACTACGTCCTGGACGAGGCGCTGCGCCGGGCCGCCGAGTGGCGCACGCTCGGCTCGACCGCGACGGTGTCGGTCAACGTCTCGGCCAGCGTGCTGCAGGACAAGGACCTGCCCACGCGAATCGCCCGCCGCCTGGCTCTGTGGGGCGTGCCGAGCAGTGCCCTCGTCATCGAGCTCACCGAGACCGCCGTGATGAGCGACCCCGACCACGCCATCCGGGTGATGCGTGAGCTCCGGGCGCTGCACGTGGGCCTGTCGCTGGACGACTACGGCACCGGCTACGCCTCCCTGGCCTACCTCACCAGCCTGCCCGTCGACGAGATCAAGATCGACAAGAGCTTCGTGTCGCGGATGGCGAGCAGTCGCACCGACCAGGTGGTCGTGCGCTCCACGCTCGACCTCGCCCGCGAGCTGGGCCTGCGGGTCGTCGCCGAGGGGGTCGAGTCGCCGGAGGTGGCGGCGCTGCTTGTGGAGAGCGGCTGCCACCTGGGCCAGGGCTTCCACTTCGGCCAGCCGGTGGCCCCGCAGCACCTGGAGCTGCTCGCCCGCCCGGAGCGCAACGCCTCCTGACCCGGGGGCGCGGCCCAGCGCCGGCCCGGTACCGTCGCCCGTCGGACGTGCACGGGACAGGAGGAGCATGGCGAGCATGGCGTTGGTGTCGGGGTCGGACGAGCGGGTGGAGCAGGTGGCCCAGGCGCTGCGCGACGCCGGCGCGGACGTGGTCACGGTCGACGACCTTGGGCGGCTCGCGGAGGTCACACAGGGGCTCGAGCCGGAGTCGCTGTCGTGCTACGTCCAGCTGCCCGTCGCCGTGCAGGTGAGCGGCGAGTGCGTCGTACGCCGCGTGCGCACCTTCCTCGAGGGCGGGCTGCTGGCCCGGTTCGACACCGCCGAGGCAGTCCTGCCCGCGCTGTCGGACGAGGGCGTCGTCGTCCTCGTCGGCGGCAACACCACACCCGAGGGCGACAGCCTGCCGGACGACGCCGCCGCGCGGCGCTCGCTGCTCAACGTGCTGGCCCACGCGCTGCGCGCGGACCGGGCGCCCGGGCGCCTGCGCGTGCGCGTCCTCGACGGCGGGTCCGGCCCCGATGCGATCGCCGCCGCCGGGTTCGGCACCTCGCCCTCGCGCGGGACGAAGCTGCGCGAGCAGCAGAGCGACCTCAGCTACGAGGACTGGCGCGCCGAAGTGATGGGGATGGC
>JALYMN010000026.1 GCA_030773675.1 Actinomycetota bacterium | reverse complement strand
GGCGGGCGAGGCGGGCGGGATGGCGGCCGTGGCGGTGCCCGTGCGACGCCGCGGCTGGAGCCGCATGCAGCTCGTCGACCCGGCATTCGCGCCGGCCGTGGCCGCCGCGACCGACCCGCCGGAGCGCGGGTTCCCCCGCCCGCTGCTCGTCACGGCCGACGAGGTCGTCATGGTCCGGCCGGGCGGGCGGCCGCACCTCGTCGTGCTGCCCGACGCCGTCCCGGACCCGGCGGGCTTCGCCCACCTCCGCTGACGCTGGTCGCCCGTCGCGGGCCCGCGGGGGCTCAGCCGGGGCGGTGCTCGGTGCGCGGGGCGCCGGCCGCGTCCTCGTCGTCCGGGTCCAGCCGGGACACGGTCTCGACGACCCGCCGGGCGACCTCCTGCCCGGTCAGCCCCACCTCCGTCAGCACCTGCGCCCGGGTCCCCTGCTCCAGGAACCGCTGGGGGATCCCGAGGTCGCGGGTCGGCACGTCGACGTCCGCCGCGCGCAGCGCCTGCGACACCGCCGACCCGACGCCGCCCCGGACGCCGCCGTCCTCGACGGTGACGACGAGGCGGTAGGACCGGGCCAGTTCGACGAGTTCGGTCGGCACCGGCGACACCCAGCGCGGGTCGACCACGGTGACCCCGATCCCCTGCGCCGCGGCGCGCTGCGCGACGTCCAGGGCGAGCGTGCCCATCGCACCGACGGCGACGAGCAGCACGTCGTCCTGCTCGCCGCGGGCGAGGACGTCGACGCAGCCGACCCGCCCGAGCGCGGGCAGGTCGGGGCCCACCGCGCCCTTGGGGAAGCGCACGGCGGTCGGTCCGTCGGTCACCGCGACCGCCTCGCGCAGCTCCTCGCGCAAGGTGGCGGCGTCGCGCGGCGCGGCGACGCGCAGCCCGGGCACGAGGGTGAGGATCGACAGGTCCCACATCCCGTTGTGGCTGGCGCCGTCCTCACCGGTGACGCCGGCGCGGTCCAGCACGAACGTGACCGGCAGCGCATGCAGGGCGACGTCCATGAGCGCCTGGTCGAACGCCCGGTTGAGGAACGTCGCGTAGATGCAGACCACCGGGTGCATCCCGCCGACGGCGAGCCCCGCGGCGCTGGTCACCGCGTGCTGCTCGGCGATGCCGACGTCGAAGATGCGGTCCGGATGGGCCTGCGCGAAGGCGTGCAGCCCCACCGGCTGCAGCATCGCGGCGGTGAGCGCGACGACGTCCGGGCGCTCGGCACCGATGCGCACCATCTCCTCCGACAGCACGGAGGTGTAGCCCTTCGTGCCGGCGGCCACCGGCCTGCCGGTGACCGGGTCGATGATCCCGACGCTGTGCAGGCAGTCCGCCTCGTCGTCCACGGCCGGCTGGTAGCCGTAGCCCTTCACGGTCACGGCGTGCACGATCACCGGCCCGCCGAACGACTGGGCCCGGCGCAGCGCGGCCTCCAGCGCGGCCTCGTCGTGCCCGTCGATCGGTCCGACGTACTTGAGCCCGAGGTCCTCGAAGAGCACCTGCGGCTGCAGGAAATCCTTGACGCCGCGCTTGAACCCGTGCAGCGCCTCGTAGACCGGCGGGCCGAGCAGCGGCGTCCGCTCCAGCGTCACCCGGATCGTCTCGAGGGCCTTCTCGTACTGCGGCGCCATGCGCAGGCTGGCCAGATGCTCCGCGAGCCCGCCGATCGTCGGCGAGTAGGAGCGCCCGTTGTCGTTGACCACGACGACGACCGGCAGGTCGCCCGCGGCGATGTTGTTGAGCGCCTCCCAGCACATGCCGCCGGTGAGCGCACCGTCGCCGACCACCGCGACCACGTGGCGCTTCTCCCCGCGCAGCCGGTAGGCCTTCGCCAGCCCGTCGGCGTAGGACAGCGCCGTCGATGCGTGGCTGTTCTCGATCACGTCGTGCTCGGACTCGGCCCGGCTCGGGTACCCGGACAGGCCGCCCTTCTGCCGCAGCGTGGCGAAGCCCTCCTGGCGGCCCGTCACCATCTTGTGGACGTAGGCCTGGTGGCCGGTGTCCCAGAGGATCCGGTCGCGCGGGCTGTCGAACACCCGGTGGAGCGCAAGCGTGATCTCGACGACGCCGAGCGACGGGCCGAGGTGCCCGCCGGTGCGCGACACCGCGTCGATCATGAAGTCGCGGATCTCGGCGGCGAGGACGGGGACGTCGGCCGGGGCCAGCCGCTTGAGGTCTGCAGGACTCCGCACGGTCTCCAGCAGGGTCACTGCAGGTACCTCCGGGGGCGTGGGCTGACCGACGAGTCTAGGTGGCTTCCCTCGACCCGGCCCGTCGAGGCTCCGCACCGCCACAGCACCGCCACCGCACCGCCACCGCGCCCGCACCGCACGCCCGCGCGCACCCCCAGGCGTCGCTACAGCCTCGGGACGTACCGCTCGCCGCGCAGCGCCGCCTCCACCAGCGCCACCGCCCGCCCGGCCTGCACCAGCCGCCTTCCCTCCCGCTCGTACGCCGCGAGCGCGGCCTCCACCGCCTCCGGCGGCACGACGTCGCGCAGGTCGGCGCGCGCGGTACGCAGCCCCTCACGCGCGGCCTGCACCCCGGCGCTGACGTGGCCGGCGGCGAAGCGGGCCAGCAGCACGGGGTGGCGGCGCAGCACGTCGTGCGCGCGGTAGTCCGGCGGGCACAGATCGTACAGCCAGGCCACCGCCGTGCGCTCCCAGTCCGGCGCGTGCGGCGGGAGCACCTCCGCCGGCCAGCCCGGCGGCACCCGCGGGTCCACCGCCGCCCCTCAGGCCCGGCCGGGCGGCACCAGCAGCGCCACCGTCTCGGTGTGCTCGGTCATCGGGAACGCGTCGAACGCGCGCAGCCGCTCGAGTGCCCAGCCGGCCCCGAGCAGCACGGCGAGGTCGCGGCTGAACGAGGCGGGGTCGCAGGAGACCCAGGCGAGCGCCCGCGGCCGCAGCGC
>JALYMN010000025.1 GCA_030773675.1 Actinomycetota bacterium | reverse complement strand
GCCCAGGACAGGCCGGGCGCAGCCGCCGGGCGCTGCAGCGGCCGGACGTCGACGCCCGCGTCGCGCAGGAACGGCACCTGCCGGTGCGCCTCGTCCCCGACGTGCACCGGCCCGGATCGCAGCACCTCCCACGCCGGCCAGGACAGCAGCCCCGCCGGCAGGCGGGGCGAGGTCGCGACGAGGACGACGCGGCCCTGGCCGCTCACTGGCCGCTCACCGGCCGGTCACTGTGTCGGCGCGGGCGCTGGCTCCTCGGCCGGCGGCTGCTCGACCTCCTCGCCCGTCTCCTCGCCCGTCTCCTCCGGCGGCTGCTCGACGCCCTGCTCGGGCTCCAGCCCGCCGGGCAGCTCACCGGACCCGTCCGCCCCGCCCTGCGGGGCGGGCGTGCTCAGCGTCGACTCGCGCTCGACCACCTGCAGCTGCTGGTCGTCCCACCGGCCGAAGCGCGGGTTGACCCGGACGCCGAGCTCGTCGGCGGTCTGCTGCAGCGTGGTGCCGAGCGCCGCGGCCCGCTGCTCCTGCAGGGCCTGCCGGCGCAGGACCGGGGTGGCCTGCTCGAGCGTCGTCGTCCGGCGCTCGAGCAGCTCGTAGACGTGGAAGCCGAACTCCGTGCGCACGACGCCGGCCTGGCCGGGGCGCGCGCTGAACAGGGCGTTCTCGAACTCCCGGACGTAGGTGCCGCGGCCGGCCGGCGGCAGCTCGCCGCCGTTGGCCTTGCTGCCCTCGTCGAGCGAGCGCTCCTGGGCCAGCCGGGCGAACGACGCCGGGTCGCGGCGGACCTGGGCCAGCACCTGCTGCGCCTCCGCCTGCGTGCGCAGCAGGACGTGCCGGGCGCGCACCTGGTCGAACTGCGCGATGTTCTGCTGGTAGAGCGTGCGCAGGGTCTGCGGCGGGACCTGCTCGTCCTCGACGAGCGCGTCGGCGAGCTTGTCGTTGAGCGTCACGTCGCGCAGCAGCGGTCGCAGGTCCTGGACGCCGACGCCGCTGGCCCGGGCCTGCTGCTCGAGCTGTTCCTGCCCGCCCACGCTCTCCACGAGCTCGGCGGTGCGCGCGTCGACCTCGCCCTCGGAGACGGTGACCTGGCGCTCGCGCGCGGCCACCTCCACCAGCTCGGCGGAGATCATGCGCGAGAGCACCTGGCGCTGGAAGGCGGGCCGGTCGGCGCCGAGCTGCTGGGCCGCCTGCGGGTCGGCGAGGCCGCGCTCGACGACGCCGCGCAGCCGCTCCGTCGAGACGGTGTCGTCGCCGACGACCGCGGCCGCGCCCGCGCGGACAGGTCCCGCACAGCCGGACAGCACGAGGACGGCGAGGCCGGCGGCCAGCGCGGGCAGGGCACGGCGGGCCCGGGGGCCCCGGAGCGGGGGCGGGATGCGGCTCACGTGAGCGATCGTCCTTCGGAAGGTCGTGAGAGGAGCGTGAGGGACGCGAGGAGCGCCCGGGACAGCGTGCCAGACCACCCGTCGCTCAGCGGGTCGCCGCGGCCGCGGCCGCCGCGACGCTGTCGCCGAGCACGGCGTCCAGCAGCCCCGCGGCCCAGTCGAGCAGCGCCGTGTCGCGCAGTGGCTGCCCGCCGACCCGGGCGGTCTTCGGCACCGGGACGAGCACGGTGCCGACGGCCGGCTTGACGACGCTGCCGGGGTAGAGCCGCTTCAGCCGCAGCACCTGCGACTCGCGCAGGTCGAGCGGGGCGAAGCGCACGCCCTGCGAGCCCTGCAGCGCGACCTCGGCGAGCCCGTACCGCTTGGCCGCGACCCGGAACGCCGCGACCGCGAGCAGGTTCTCCACCGGCGTCGGCAGCGGGCCGTACCGGTCCTTCAACTCGTCCCGGACGGCGGCGATCTGCGCGTCGTCGGAGGCGGCGGCGAGCCGGCGGTAGGCCTCCAGGCGCAGCCGCTCCCCCGGCACGTAGTCGTGCGGCAGGTGCGCGTCGACCGGCAGGTCGACCTTGGTCTCGACGGCCGGCTCCTGCTCGGGGCCACCAGTCTCCCCGGGCAGGTGCCCGCTCTTCTTGAAGTCGCTCACCGCCTCGCCCACGAGACGCATGTAGAGGTCGAAGCCGACGCTGGCGATGTGGCCCGCCTGCTCGCCGCCGAGCAGGTTGCCGGCGCCGCGGATCTCGAGGTCCTTCATCGCCACGGCCATGCCCGCGCCGATCTCGGTGTTCTGTGCGATCGTCGCCAGGCGGTCGTGCGCGGTCTCCGTCAGGGGCCGCTCCGGCGGGTAGGTGAAGTAGGCGTAGGCGCGCTCCCGCCCGCGTCCGACGCGCCCGCGGATCTGGTGGAGCTGCGACAGCCCGAACGCGTCGGCGCGCTCGACGATGAGCGTGTTCGCGTTGGGGATGTCGAGGCCCGACTCGACGATCGTGGTGCTGACGAGCACGTCGTACTGCTTCTCCCAGAAGCCGACCATGACCTGCTCGAGCGCGTCCTCGCTCATCTGCCCGTGGCCGGTGGCGATCCGCGCCTCGGGAACGAGCTCGGCGAGCCGCTTGGCCGCCCGGTCGATCGACTCGACCCGGTTGTGCAGGTAGAACACCTGGCCCTCGCGCAGCAGCTCGCGGCGGATCGCCGCGGCGACCTGCTTCTCGTCGTACGGACCGACGAAGGTGAGCACCGGGTGCCGCTCCTCCGGCGGCGTGAGGATCGTGCTCATCTCCCGGATGCCGGTGAGGCTCATCTCGAGCGTGCGCGGGATCGGTGTCGCGCTCATGGTCAGCACGTCCACGTTCGTGCGCAGCTGCTTCAGCGCCTCCTTGTGCTCCACGCCGAAGCGCTGCTCCTCGTCGACGACGACCAGGCCGAGGTCCTTGAACTGCACGCCCTTGGACAGCAGCCGGTGGGTACCGATCACGACGTCGACGGTGCCCTCGCGCAGGCCGTCGAGGACCTCCTTCTGCTCCTTGTCGGTGTTGAAGCGAGACGTCGCGCGCACCGTCACCGGGAACTGCGCGAAGCGGTCGCGGAAGGTGCCGTAGTGCTGCTGCACGAGCAGCGTCGTCGGCACGAGGACGGCGACCTGCTTGCCGTCCTGCACCGCCTTGAACGCGGCTCGCACCGCGATCTCCGTCTTGCCGTAGCCGACGTCGCCCATGACCACCCGGTCCATGGGCGTGGACTTCTCCATGTCAGCCTTGACCTCGTTGATCGCCTCGAGCTGGTCGGGCGTCTCGACGTAGGGGAAGGCGTCCTCGAGCTCGCGCTGCCAGGGCGTGTCGGGGCCGAAGGGGTGGCCGGGCGCGCTGGTGCGGGCGGCGTACAGCTGGATGAGCCCGGCGGCGATCTCGCGGACGGCCTTCTTCGCCCGGCCCTTGCGCTTGGCCCAGTCGGCGCCGCCCATCTTGTCGAGCGTGGGCGCCTCGCCGCCGACGTAGCGGGTGACGAGCTCGAGGGAGTCGGTCGGGACGAACAGCCGGTCGCCCGGGTGGCCCCGCTTGCTCGGCGCGTACTCCAGCACCATGTACTCCCGCGTCGCACCGGCGACGGTGCGCTGCACCATCTCGACGTACCTGCCGACACCGTGCTGCTCGTGCACCACCGGGTCGCCGGGCTGCAGCTGCAGCGGGTCGACGACGTTGCGCCGGCGCACCGGCATCTTCTTGCTCGGGTCCTTGGAGACGCCGCGCGTGCCGGTCAGGTCGGTCTCGGTGAGCACGAGGGTCTTCAGCAGGTCGCTGCGGAACCCGGTGCCGAGGCAGCCCGTCGTGACCGTGACCGTGCCTGGGCGGACGGCACCGTCGAGCGTGGCGGCCACCTCGGCGTCGCGGAGCACCTCGACGAGGCGCTCGGCGGGGCCGTGCCCCTCGGTGGCGAGCAGGACGCGCCAGCCTTCGGCGGCGGCCTGCCGGACGTCCTGCACGGCCCGCTCGGTCTCGCCCCGGTACGCGGTCGGCTGCCGCGCGGCGAGCACGACCGCGTCGTCGTCGAGGTCCTCGTCGGCGGTGAACGGCGACAGGGTCCACCAGGGCAGCCCGAGCGCGCGGGCGTGGTCGCGGACGTCGGCGAGGCTGCGGTAGGCCGCCGCGCCGAGGTCGACCGGGGCGGCGCCGCCGACGGCCGCGGTGGCCCACGAGGCGTCGAGGAACTCCTGGCTCGTCCGGACCAGGTCGTGCGCACGGGTGCGCACCTTCTCCGGGTCGCAGACGAGCACCGACGTCGTGCGGGGCAGCTCGTCGACGAGCAGCCGCAGGTCGTCGACGAGCACCGGCGCGAGCGCCTCCATGCCCTCCACGGGCGTCCCGTCGGCGATCCTGTCGCAGATCTCGGCTAGCTCCGGGTGCGTCTTGGCGAGCTGTCGGGCCCGTTCGCGCACCTCGGGGGTGAGCAGCAGCTCGCGGCAGGGCGGCGCCCACAGGCCGTGCTGCGCAACCTCGAGGCTGCGCTGGTCGGCGACCTTGAAGTAGCGCACCTCCTCGACCGTGTCGCCCCACAGCTCGACCCGCACCGGGTGCTCCTCGGTGGGCGGGAAGACGTCGAGGATGCCGCCGCGGACGGCGAACTCCCCCCGCTTCTCGACCAGGTCGACCCGGGCGTAGGAGATGTCGACCAGCTGCTCGACGACGGCGTCGAGCCCGCCCTCGACGTCCTCGCCCTGCACGAGCTGCACCGGCTCGAGGTCGCCGAGCCCCGGCACCTGCGGCTGGAGCACGCTGCGCACCGGGCAGACGACGACCTGCACGGGGCCGGTGGCGGGGTCGTCGCTGCTCGGGTGGGCGAGCCGGCGCAGGACGGCGAGCCGGCGCCCCACCGTGTCGGCACGGGGGCTCAACCGCTCGTGCGGCAGCGTCTCCCAGCTGGGGTACAGCGCGACGGTGTCGGGGTCGAGGAGGCAGCCGAGCGCGTCGACGAGGTCCTCCGCCTCCCGCCCGGTCGCGGTCACGGCGAGCACGGTCCGCCCCCGCCGGGCCAGGGCGGCGAGGACGAACGGGCGCAGGCCGACCGGCCCGGTCAGGTCGAGCGCGGGCAGCTCGGGGTGCTCCAGCGCGCGGGCGAGGGACGGGTCGCCGACGACGACGTCGAGCAGTCCGGCGAGGGACACGGGTGCTCCCGGTGGCAGGGGGGTGCGCAGAGGGTGAAGGGTGCAGCACGGCGAGCCCCGCTCGGCGTGAGGCCGGGGGGAGGAGCGGCCGGGCCGCGCCCCCCAGGCTACGGCGGCCTGGCGTCCCGGGCCGGACGGCGTGCGCGTCCCCGGTTGCGTCGAACAGGCCACGCCGTGCCGAGCCCGGTCCTAGCCTCGGCGAGGAGACGGCGACCGACAGGCGGTGCTGATGCGCGACGGCGAGCCCGGCAGGCACGTCCCCGTGCACGACCGGTCCGCGGCGCGCGGTCGTCTGGGCGCCGTCCGCCCGCACCTCCCGGGTGCGCGGCGGCGCGCACGGGGCCGAGGGGCGGCCCAGGGCAGAGGGCGCCCCCGGCGGACCGGGCCACGCGGCGGGGCCGCAGCACGCCGGCCCCGACCG
>JALYMN010000024.1 GCA_030773675.1 Actinomycetota bacterium | reverse complement strand
CTTGGCCAGGACCGTCACGCCGCCGGAGCGCACGGCGGCGGTCTGTCCCACCTGGGCCGCCGACACCCGGGCCGGCGCGGGCGGCGCCTCGGGGGCCTTCGGGGCGCTGGGAGACGGCCCGTCGATGCGGGCCCGGCGCTTCGCGGTCACGGACTTCGGGCCGTAGCCGACCAGGGTCGCCGTGCGGCCGCTGGGGCTGACCTCCCCGATGAGCGTGCCCTTGGCCTCGGCCGGTGCCTCCAGCGAGGCGCCGTCGGTCTCGACGGCGTCGGCGATCGCGGCCGGCACGTACTCCTGCTCGACCTCGGCCAGCGGGCCGTCGGCCGTCAGGTCGCGCACCGCGCGCGACTCGACCGGGTTGGCTGCCGCGCCCGCGGCGGCGTTGGCGGCCGCGCCCTGGAGCGGGCCGGCGGACGGGTCGGTGTCGAAGCTGATGATCGGCGCGCCGACGTCGACGGTCTCGCCGGCGGCGTGGTGGATCTCGAGGACCACGCCGGCGAACGGCGACGGCACCTCGACCGCGGCCTTGGCGGTCTCCACCTCGACGATCGGCTGGTTGAGCGTCACCGGGTCGCCGGGCTTCACCATCCACTGCAGGATCTCGCCCTCGGTGAGGCCCTCGCCGAGGTCGGGGAGCGTGAACTGCTTGAGCCGCGACATCAGAACTCCAGGCTCCGGTCCACCGCGTGCAGCACCCGGTCGAGGTCCGGCAGGTACTCCTCCTCCAGCCGCGAAGGCGGGTAGGGGGTGTCGTAGCCGGTGACGCGCAGCACCGGCGCCTCCATCTCGTAGTAGAGCTCCTCGCTGACCCGCGCCGCGATCTCGGCGCCGAGCCCCACGAAGCCGGGCGCCTCGTGGACGACGACGAGGCGCTTGGTGCGGCGTACCGACTCGAGCACCGCCGGCAGGTCGAGCGGCGACAGCGAGCGCAGGTCGACGACCTCGAGCTCCCGGCCCTCCTCCTGCGCGGCGGTGGCTGCGTCGAGGCAGGTCTTCACCATCGGCCCGTAGGCGACCAGCGTGGCGTCGCGGCCGGGCCGGACGACGCGCGCCGACCACAGGCTCGGGGGCGTCGCCACCGGGTCGACCTCGGCCTTCTCCCAGTAGCGCCGCTTGGGCTCGAAGAACAGGACCGGGTCGTCGCTGGCGATGGCCTGCTGCAGCATCGCGTAGCCGTCGGCGGGGTTCGAGCAGGTGACGACCTTGAGGCCGGCGGTGTGCGCGAAGTAGGCCTCCGGGCTCTCGCTGTGGTGCTCGACCGCGCCGATGCCGCCGCCGAACGGCACGCGAATCGTCACCGGCATCCTCACCGCACCCTTGCTCCGCGCGTGGATCTTCGCGAGCTGGCTGACGATCTGGTCGTACGCCGGGTAGATGAACCCGTCGAACTGGATCTCGCACACCGGGCGGTAGCCACGCAGCGCGAGACCGATCGCGGTCCCGACGATGCCGGACTCGGCGAGCGGGGTGTCGAACACGCGCGCCTCGCCGAAGTCCTTCTGCAGGCCGTCGGTGACGCGGAAGACGCCGCCGAGCTTGCCGATGTCCTCGCCCATGAGCACGACCTTCGGGTCGCGCTCCATGCTCGCGCGCAGCGCCTCGTTGAGGCTCTTGGCCAACGTCATCGTGGGCATCAGCGCGCACCCTCCTTCAGAAAGCCCGCCTCGTAGGCCTCGAACGCCTCCCGCTGCTGGGCCAGCAGCGCGGTCTCCTCGGCGTACACGTGGTCGAACATCGACGCGGGCGCCGGGTCGGGCATCTCCAGGCAGCCCTGCCGGATCCGCGCCGCGAGCGCGTCGGCGTCCGCCTCGACCTGCGCGAAGAACTCGCTGTCGACGATCTGCTGCTTGTAGAGGAACGACTTCATCCGCTCGAGCGGGTCCTTGAGCCGCCACGCCTCGAGCTCGGCGGCGAGCCGGTAGCGGGTCGGGTCGTCGGACGTCGTGTGCGCGCCCATGCGGTAGGTGAACGCCTCGACGAGCGTCGGGCCCTGGCCGGTGCGGGCGTCGTCGAGCGCCTTGCGCGTGACGGCGTACGTCGCCAGGACGTCGTTGCCGTCGACCCGCACCCCCGGGAAGCCGAAGCCGGCGGCGCGCCGGTAGATGGGGATGCGGCTCTGGTTCGTGGTGGGCGTCGAGATGCCCCACTGGTTGTTCTGACAGAAGAAGACGAGAGGGCTGTTGTAGACGCTGGCCCAGACGAAGGCCTCGTTGACGTCGCCCTGGCTGCTCGCGCCGTCACCGAAATAGGCGATCGCCGCCTCGCCTGTCTCGGCGTCGCCGACCGCGCCGTCCTTCTGGATGCCCATGGCGTAGCCGGTCGCGTGCAGCGTCTGCGAGCCGATCACGATGGTGTACAGGTTGAAGTTCTTCTCGTACGGGTCCCAGCCGCCGTTGCTCGCGCCGCGGAACAGTCCGAGCAGCTTGAGCGGGTCGACGCCCTTGCACCAGGCGACGCCGTGCTCCCGGTAGGTGGGGAACGCGAAGTCCTGCGGGCGCAGGGCCCGGCCGGACCCGACCTGCGCGGCCTCCTGCCCGAGCAGCGCGGCCCAGATGCCGAGCTCGCCCTGCCGCTGCAGCGCGGTCGCCTCCACGTCGATGCGACGGACCATCACGAGGTCGCGGTAGAGCCCGCGGTACTCCTCGTCGGTGAGGTCGACGTCGTAGTCGGGGTGGCTGTGCCGCTCCCCCTCGGGCGTGAGCAGCTGGACCAGCTCGGGCCCCGCGGACGTGCTCGTGGCCGCGGGCGTGGTCTCGGGGATCGGTGCGGTCGTCGCCGCGGTCGGCTGTGCGGCCATGGGCGCGCTCCTCGTGCGCTCGGACCCGCCCGGGATCGCCGAGCGGAGCAGGTGCGGACCGGCCCCGCACGGGTGCCACTGGTGAGCGGACGGGACCGGCGGGACCGACGGTGCAGCGACGCCCCTGAGGGCGCCGGCTCCATCCTGGCAGACGTGGGGCTCGGCTGTGAGCCGCATCTCGTCGGCCCCAGCAGGTGAGGCCCGGCCGGGGGTTCCGCCTAGCGGCCGGAGCCGCGCCCGCGCTCGGTGCGTTCGGGCTCGTCGGGCCGCGCTGTCGGCGTCCGCGCCTCGGTCTTGCGCGCTTTGTCCGCCTTGTCCTTCCGGGCTGCCTTGTCCGCCCGCTCCCGCGCCTCCGCCTTGCGCGCCTTCTCCGCCCGCTCCGCCTTGTCCGCCCGGGCGTTGGCTTCTGCCTTCTCCCGCGCCTCCGCCTTGCGCGCCTCCGCCCGCTCCCGGGCCTGCGCCTTGCGCGCCTCCTCCGCCCGCTCCCGGGCCTGCGCCTTGCGCGCCTCCTCCGCCCGCTCCCGGGCCTCCGCCTTGCGCGCCTCCGCCCGCTCCCGGGCCTCGACCTTGTGCGCCTTCTCCCGCGCCTCGACGCGCGCCTTGTCGGACCGCTCCCGCGCCTCCGCCTTGCGCTGGCGCTCGGCCCGCTGCCGCGACTCGGCCTCGCGCGCGTCCACCGTCCGCGCCGCCTCCTGCACCCGCGCAGCCCGCTCCCGCGCCTGTTCAGCGCGCGCCTCCGCAG
>JALYMN010000023.1 GCA_030773675.1 Actinomycetota bacterium | reverse complement strand
GGCGTACCCGTGGCACCGACTGCGCCGCGGCGGCCGGGCGCGCGGCAGGGGCGGCGCCACCCAGTGCGATCCAGCCGGCGCCGTGCAGGACGAACACCCCCGCGGCCACGTGGGCGGGCACCCACTGGACGGCGTACACGAGCGGCCACAGGGGGAGCAGCGACACGGCCACGACGCCGAGCGCGCCGAGCAGCGGCCGCCACCGGACGGGCGCGGCGACCGCGGCGGCGACCAGGCCGGCTCCGAGCACGAGCGTCCCCAGCACCCGCGCCCCGGTGAACATCGGGTCGACCAGCCCGACGACGCCCAGGGCGCTGACCGCCCCGGCCGGCGGCCAGCGCGCCGGCGGCGCGTGCCCCCGGGAGCAGCACCGGCAGTCGGCGTGACAGGGCGACCAGACCGAGCCCGGACAGCAGCAGGGCCAGGCTGCCCGGCAGGGAGTAGGCCATGAACAGGACGGGGTCGACGACGATGTCGTACCCGGCGCCCTCGTCGTAGCAGACGTCGGGGCCCCACGGCTGGAGCAGCTCCAGAGCGCCGTAGGGGATCCACAGGAGTCCCGCCGCGACTGCGAGCGGGAGGCGGCGCTGCGCAGGGACGGTGCGACCAGCCCCTGCCGGGCCGACGACGCCACGAGCAGCCAGACGGCGGCGGCCGCCAGCCCGAGCAGCAGGAACAGGCCAGACCCTGCTTCTTCGAGGCCGAACCACGCGGGGAACGTCGCCGCCAGGGCGAGGCGGAGGACCGGCGGCACCCGGCTCCCGCGGCCCAGGACGACCGCCGCTGCCCGCTCACGGCGTCGCGCTGCCGGTGGCGCCGTTCGTCAGCGCCAGCACGCTCGTGGGGCTGCTCCTGCCCGCCCTGGTGCTCACGCGCCTGGTGGACGGCCCCGCCGGGGTCCGGGACCTCTGGCGGCGCGCGGTGACACCGCCGTCGGGGCTGCGCTGGTACGCCTTCGCGCTGGTCGTCGTCCCCCTGGCGGCGCTGGCGCTCCCCGCGGCCCTGCTCGGCCCGCCGAGCACGACGCCCACGGCGGTCGTGTTCGCCGTCTGGGCCGGGCTGCTCGTCCCCACGCTGGTCGGCCTCGTCACGACCAACCTCGCGGAGGAGGTGGCGTGGACGGGGTTCGTGCAGACCCGCCTGCAGGCCCGGCACGGCCCGTCCCCGGCCGCCCTGCTGACCGCTCCGCTGTTCGCGCTGCAGCCCCTCGTGCTCGTGGTCGGCAACCCCGACGGCCTGCTGGTGCTGGGGCTCCTCGTCGGGCTGCGGTCCCGTTCCGCGCCCTCCTGGGGTGGCTGGACAACCGGACCGGCAGCTTCCTGCTCGTCGGGCTGGTCCACGCCCCGGGCAACGCGACGGCGGGAGGCGGTGGGACAGGGCCCGGCCTGGTGCCGCTGCTCTACCCGGGCGAGCGCCTCGGACCGGTGCACCTCGTGGCGCTCGCCCTGCTGGGCCTCGTCGTCCTGGCGGCGACGCGGGGGCGCCTCGGGCGGACGCCAGGCCGTCGCTGTCTGGTCAACCCCGCCCCGCTCTGGCAGTCTCCGGGCACACCGCGGAGGAGGGACCCATGCCGGCCAAGCCCGCCCCACAGCAGTCGATCGACATCGGCGACATCAGGATCACCAGCCTGCCCGACGGAGAGGCGCACTTCGCGCCCACCGGGATGATCCCCGGCTCGGACGACGCCACCTGGCAGGCGCACCCGCACCTGCTGGACGACGAGGGCTGGTACGTCACGTCGCTGGGCGGGTTCCTCGTCCAGTCCGGCGGCAGGAACATCCTCGTGGACCTCGGCTTCGGCGACGTCCAGGTCGAGGTCCCCGGCTTCGCCCGGGCCTCGGGGGGGGCGCTGCTCGGCAGTCTGCGGGCCGCCGGCCTCGGGCCCGAGCAGATCGACACGGTCGTCTACACGCACCTGCACTCCGACCACACCGGCTGGACGACCAGCGGTCAGGACCGCGCTCTCACCTTCTCCAACGCCACGCACATCATCGGCAGCGACGGGGAGTGGCGGTTCTGGCAGGAGAACCCGGACGCCGCGTTCGCGCCGGACCCGGACAGCGTGTCCCGCCCGCTGGAGAGCCGGGTGGAGGTGGCCAGCGACGGGCAGACCGTCGCGCCCGGGGTCGACCTGGTCGCCACGCCCGGGCACACGCCCGGTCACCAGTCCGTGGTCGTGTCCTCCGGGACCGCCCGCGCCGTCATCCTCGGCGACCTCCTGCACTGCCCGCTGCAGATCGGCAAGCCCGAGTGGGGCGTCGTCTTCGACGTGGACCCCGACCTGGCCCGGCGTACCCGGGAGCGGCAGCTGGCCGAGCTCGAGTCCGACGGCGCCGTCGCCGCCTGCAGCCACTTCCCCGAGGTCGTGTTCGGCCGGGTGCTGCCCGGCCAGGGCACGCGCCGCTGGCAGGTCGGCTGAGGCGCCTCGGCACGGGTCGGACGCTGGGTCGCCCGGGGAGGGCAGAGTGGGGCAGGTGCCCGGCAGCCGCAACCGCGTTCTCGGGGACCGGCTTTGGGACGACGACGGGCAGGAGTGGACCACCCGGCGCGCGGACTGGCTGACTGCGAAGCAGGTGCGACAGCTGATCGGACGCGACCAGCGCGTGCTGGTCCACAGCTACGGCAGGTCGGTGCAGTGGCTGGGCGTCGCTGCCGCCCCGCAGTGGTGGTCACATGTCAGGCACCACTTTGAGGTCCCGGGCGAGCACGGCGCCGAGCCCGACGACGAGGGACGGACCTGGGGCGCCCACCTCTGGCGCCGAGGGGACGCCCGCCTCTTGGGGTTCGAGACGTTCTGCTGAGCGGGCACCTTCCGACCGACCTCGCCGCTCGGACCCAGGCCCGCGCGACGGTGGAGGGCAGCGAGCGCCGAAGCATGCAGTTCGGCACGTCCGAGCGCGCGTGGGACGGCGCGTGGACCGTCGCCGTTCTCCCTGCCGGAGGAGCGCCGCGACGTCCGGCACCTGCTGCGGAGCAAGCTGCGGTGGCTCGGTCTCGCCCCGTGTTCGACGGGGTGTGGGTCTCCCCGCACGCCGAGCCCGACGGGGTGCTGCCGTGCTGCGGGAGCTGCACGTCGACAGCGCCAGCGTGCTGCGCGGCCGGGAGACCGGCGGCCGGCCGATGGTGGACGCGTGGGACCTCGCCGCCGGGCGCGGCACAGACCGGACGGAGGACCGACGGTGAGCGAGCACCTCCCCGCGCCGGGCGAGCAGGTCTGGACGCCCCCGGCCGACGTGCGCGAGACCAGCCAGGTCGGCCGGTTCCTCACGTGGCTGGACGCCGAGCGCGGCGTCCGGCTGGAGTCCTACGACGAGCTGTGGCGCTGGTCGGTCGACGACCTCGAGGGCTTCTGGGCCGCGGTCTGGGACTTCTTCGCGCTGCGGGCGTCGGCGCCGTACGAGCGGGTGCTGGACAGCCGCGACATGCCCGGCGCGCGCTGGTTCCCCGGCGCCCGCCTCAACTACGCCGAGCACGCGGTGGGCCGGCCGGAGGACGCCGACCGCGTCGCCCTGCTCGGCCGGTCGCAGAACCGGCCGGACGTCGACCTGACCTTCAACGAGCTGCGCGAGGAGGTGGCACGGGCGCGCGCCGGGCTGCAGCGCCTCGGGGTCGGCCCGGGCGACCGGGTGGTCGCCTACCTGCCCAACATCCCCGAGACGGTGGTCGCGTTCCTCGCCACCGCCAGCCTGGGCGCGGTCTGGTCGAGCTGCGCCCCCGAGCTCGGCGCGCGCAGCGTGGTCGACCGGTTCGGCCAGGTCGAGCCGACCGTGCTGCTGGCCGTCGCCGGCTACCGCTACGGCGACAAGGACGTCGACCGCGCCGAGCACGTCGCGCAGGTCCGCGCCGGACTGCCGACCCTGCGCGCGGTCGTCGACGTCCCGTACCTCGGGGCGCCCCTCCCGGACGCCGTGCCCTGGGCCGATCTGCTGGCCGAGCCCGGCGAGCTGGCCTTCGAGCAGGTGCCGCCCGACCACCCCCTGTTCGTGCTGTTCTCCTCGGGCACGACCGGCAAGCCGAAGGCGATCGTGCACGGGCACGGCGGCATCCTCGTCGAGCACGTCAAGAACCACGGGCTGAGCTGGGACCTGCAGCCGGGGGACTGGATGCTGTGGTTCGCCACGACCGCCTGGATGATGTGGAACGCGCTGGTCTCCACCCTGCTGGTGCGCGCCTCGGCCGTGCTGCTCGACGGCAATCCGGTCCACCCCGACCTGGACGAGCAGTGGCGGCTGGCCGGCGAGCTCGGCGCCACGCATATGGGCGTCAGCCCCGGCTACCTCATGGCCTGCCGCAAGGCGGGGGTGCAGCCCGGGCGCGACCACGACCTGGCGCGGCTGCGGACGCTGTGCGCGGCCGGCTCGCCGCTGCCGCTGGAGGGCTTTGCCTGGGTGCGCGAGCAGCTCGGCTCGGACGTGATGCTCAACGTGGGCAGCGGCGGCACCGACGTCTGTTCGGGCATGGTCCAGGGCTGCCCGCTGCTGCCGGTCTGGGCGGGTGAGATGTCCGCCCGGTGCCTCGGCGTCGACGCGCACGCCTTCGACCCGCAGGGCGACGAGCTGGTCGGCGAGCTCGGCGAGCTCGTGATCACCTCGCCGATGCCGTCCATGCCGGTGGGCTTCTGGGGCGACGCCGACGGCAGCCGCTACCGCGCCGCGGACTTCGAGGACTACCCCGGGGTCTGGCGGCACGGCGACTGGATCCAGTTCACCGAGCGCGGCAGCTGCGTCATCACCGGCCGCTCCGACGCCACCCTCAACCGCGGCGGGGTGCGCCTCGGCACCGGCGAGTTCTACCGCGTCGTCGAGGAGCTCGACGAGGTACTGGACAGCCTCGTCGTGCACCTGGAGGACTCGGCCGGCGGCAACGGCGAGCTCGTCCTGCATGTCGTGCTTCGCGACGGCGTGCCGCTCGACCACGCGCTCAGACGGAGGATCACGAGCGCTGCGCACCTCGTTGTCGCCGCGGCACGTGCCCGACACCGTCCGCGCCGTCCCGGCCGTCCCGCGCAACCTCACCGGCAAGAAGCTCGAGCTGCCGGTCAAGCGCATCCTGCAGGGCGCCGACCCGGACAGCGTCGTCAGCCGCGACTCCCTGGCCGAGCCCGCCGTGCTCGAGCCGTTCCTGGCCGAAGCGCGCGAGCGAGCCGGCGCCCGGTGAGCCCGCCCGACGTCCGCTGCGTCGCGGTGCTCGGCACCGGGGTGATCGGCGCCTCCTGGGCGGCGTTTTTCCTCAGCCGCGGCCTGGACGTCCGGGCCAGCGACCCGGCGCCAGGGGCGGAGGAGCGGCTGCGCGCGGCCGTCGACGACGCCTGGCCGGCGCTGCAGCAGCTCGGCCTGGCCGACGGCGCGTCCCCCGGGCGGCGCGTACTCGCTCGTCGAGCGCGGCGTGGCCTCGGTCGCCGAAGTTCCACCCCAGCCTGCAGGCGTTCGCGCCGGACGAGCGGACGCACTACCCGCTCCACGAGGCGATGCAGAGCTCGGGGTCGTGGCGCTGTTTCCACACCGGCCAGACCGGCATCGGGGCCCGGGCTGCCCGGCGGGCGCGGGATCAAGCTGCGCTATTCCGACCCGATGCTGCTCGACGACGTCGCGGCCGACTTCCCGGGGCTCACCATGGTCCTGGCCCACCCCCGCGTGCCGTGGCAGGATGAGGCCGTCTCGATCGCCACGCACAAGGCCAACGTCTACATCGACCTGTCCGGCTGGTCGCCGAAGTACCTCCCCGCCGCAGCTCGTCCGCGCCGCGAACACGATGCTCAAGCGCAAGGCGCTCTCCGGCTCGGACTTCCCGCTGATCACGCCCGAGCGGTGGCTGGCCGACGTCCGGGCGCTGGACCTCAAGCCCGAGGTGCTGCCGCTGATCCTGAAGGACAACGGCGCCCGCGTGCTGGGGCTGCGGGAGGGAGGCGGCGCAGGAGTGGGACGGGTGCTGGTCGACGGCGACCACGAGGCCCGACCATGACGGCATGACGAGCACCGGCGGGGCCGCGCCGAGCGAGGCGCCGCGGGTCGTCGTGGTCACCGGGGCGAACCGCGGCATCGGCCGCGCGGTCGCGGCGGCGTACGGGCGGGCCGGCTACGCCGTCGCCGTCACCGCGCGCGACCAGGCCTCGCTGGACGACACGGTCGCGGACGTCGCGGGGTGCGGTGCCGACGTCCTGGCCCTGCCCTGCGACGTCGCGGACGAGCGCTCGGTCGCCGCGGCGGCTGAGGCCGTCGCCGAGCGCTTCGGACGGGTGCACACGGTGGTCGCGAACGCCGGGATCGCCGGCCCGACCGCTCCACTGCACGAGCTCGACCTGCAGGCTTGGCGGGAGTGCCTGGCCGTCGACCTGGACGGCGTGTTCCTCACCTTCCGGGCGTTCGTCCCCGGCCTGCTCGCCGCGGGCACCGGCAGCCTGATCGCGATGTCGTCGATGACCGGCAAGCGCCCGCTGCACGGCCGCACGCCGTACGCCGCCGCGAAGATGGGCGTGATCGGCCTGGTCCGCACGCTCGCTGTCGAGCTCGGCCCGCACGGCGTGCGGGTCAACGCCGTCTGCCCGGGCGCGGTGAGCGGCCCGCGCATCCGCGACGTCGCCCGGCGGCAGGCCGAGGCCGCCGGGACCAGCGAGGAGGAGGCGCTCGCGGTCTTCACGTCGGCGTCGCCACTGCGCCGGCTCGTCACCGCCGAGGAGGTCGCCGCGGCGTGCGTCTTCCTGTCCAGTGACGCCGCGGCCTCGATCACGGGCGAGGACCTCAACGTGACCGCCGGCGTGGTCATGCACTGACCGCTCAGCCGCGCGGGAGGAGTCAGCCCGGCACGCGGTCGCGGACGTAGGACCCCGGCGCGGGCTCCAGCGGCGGGAGCCGGTCGTTGCCCAGCCGCTGCGGCGCGGGCCGCTGGTCGCCGGACTGCGCAAGCTCCCAGTCGACCCACGCCTCCCACCAGCTGCCGGTGCGCCGCGTCGCCGTCGCGAGCCAGGCCTGCGGGTCCGGGCCGAGGTCGCCGTCGGTCCAGTAGGTGGCCTTCGGATTGCCGGGCGGGTTGACCAGGCTCGCGATGTGCCCGGCGTTGCTCAGCACGAAGGTGGTCGGGCCGGACAGCAGCTGCGTGGTGCGGTAGCAGCCGGTCCAGGGGGTGAGGTGGTCGTTCACCGCCCCGGTGACGAAGGTCGGCACAGCGATGCGGCTCAGGTCGACCCTCGTCCCGAGGACCTCCACCTCGCCCCTGCACAGGAGGTTCTCCCGGAAGAGGTCGAGGAACTGCGCGTGCAGGCACGCGGGGAGGTTCGTGCCGTCGGCGTTCCAGGCCAGGATGTCGAACACCGGCGGGTCCTGGCCCAGCAGCCAGTTGTTGACGACGTACGGGAAGACCAGGTCGTCGGGGCGCATCCAGGAGAACACGCTGCTGAGCGACTGCGCCGTGATGACCCCGCCCCGCCGCGAGCGGCCCGCCGCGAGGTCGAGCAGCCGGGGCGAGGAGAAGGCGCCGAGAGGCGCGCGGCTGTCGAAGTCGAGCAGGGTCACCGCGAACGCGGCGCTGGCGACGCGCGGGTCGCCGGTGACCGCGAGGTGGGAGAGCACCGTGCTCGTGATGATCCCGCCGGCGCAGAAGCCCAGGACGTCGGCGGCGGGCGCCTCGGCGACCTCGGTCACCACGTCGAGCGCCGACACAACCCGGCGGGCGTAGTCGTCGAGGCTCCACCCCGCCTGCTCCGCGGTGGGGTTGCGCCAGCTGAGCAGGAAGACCTGCATGCCGCGGCTTGCGGCGTACTCGACGAAGCTGCGCCCTGGGCGGAGGTCGAGGAAGTAGAAGCGCCCGATCGGGGGCGGGACGACGAGCAGCGGGCGGGCGCGCACCGTCGGTGTCGAGGGGGCGTACTGGATGACCTCGGCGAACGCGTCGCGGTGCACGACCGCGCCCGGCGTCACCGCGAGGTCCTCCCCGACGGTGAAGGCGCTGCGGTCGGTCTGCGCCGGCATCCCGCCGTTGTGCCGGACGTCGGCGACGAAGTTGCGGGCGCCGCGGACCAGGCTGGCGCCGGCCGTGTCGAAGGCGCGCTTGAGCGCCGCCGGGTTGCCGAGCACGGTGTTCGTGGGCGCCAGGGCGCTGACGAGCACGTTCATCGCAAAGCGCGCGCGCTCCACGTCGTGCCAGTCGGCGCCGCGCGCCTCGAGGTCGTCCACGAGCCGGGTGAGCGCCTCGCCGAGCAGCAGGTAGCCCTGTCCGAGCCGGCGGTAGCCGGGGTTGTCCCGCCAGGCCGGGTCGGCGAAGCGCTTGTCCTTGGGCGACGGCGCGATGTCGTGCGCGCCGACGAGCACGCGGGTGAGGTCGCGCCCGAGACCGAGGGCCTCGCGCACCACGACCGGTCGGGCGACGGCCTTCATGACCCCGCGCACCACGCCCCGCACGCCCGGGACGCCGACGGCCTCACCCCCCTCCGCGCGGTCGAGCGCCTGCTCCTCGTCCACCGGGACGGCGGGGGCGACCTCGGGCATCTGTCCTCCAGGCGGTCGAGGGGCGGGCCGACAGCGACCGCGGCCGGCTCGGGCCGGGCTCCTACCCGCCCGGTGCCTCGGCGCGCAGCTCGCGCCGCAGCAGCTTGCCCGCGGCGGACGTCGGCAGCGCGTCGCGGAACTCCACCCGGCGCGGCACCTTGTACGCCGCGAGCCGCGCCCGGCAGTACGCGACGAGCTCCTGCTCCGGCACGGCGGCGCCCGCGCGCAGGACCACGAACGCGTGCACCGTCTCGCCGCGGTAGTCGTCCGGCACGCCGACCACCGCCGCCGCTGCGACCGCCTCGTGCTCGGCGAGCACGTCCTCGACCTCCCGCGGCCACACCTTGTAGCCCGAGGCGTTGATCATGTCTTTCTTGCGGTCGACGACGTAGAAGAAGCCGCGCTCGTCGCGGACGCCGACGTCGCCGGTGTGCAGCACTCCCGCCGGCATCGTGTGCTCCGTCTCGTCCGGCCTGCCCCAGTAGCCGGGCACGACCTGCGGGCCGGCGACCACGATCTCGCCGACCTCCCCGGGCGGCAGCGGCCGGCGGTCCTCGTCGACCACCCAGGAGCGGGTGCTCGGGACCGGCACGCCCACGGCGAGCGCGCCGGTCGCCGGGTCGACCGGCGGCTCCGCGCCGAGCGGCACGGCGTGCGACGGCGACGTGGTCTCGGTCAGCCCGTAGATCGGCCGCACCCGCAGGCCGAGCTGCTCGGCGAACCGGCGGGTCCAGGCCGGGGTCACCGGGGCGCCGCCGGAGTAGGCGGCCCGCAGCGACGCCACGTCGTCGCGGGTGATGCCCTGGACGCCGGCGAGCGCGACGTAGGCGGTCAACGCCGCGACCGTGAACGTCGGGCGGTGCTCGCGGAGCGCGTCGAGCGCCACTGCGGGGTCGAAGCGGGAGAGCAGCACGAGCGGAGCGGGCAGCAGCAGCGACACCGCGATGCCGCACACCAGCCCGGTGATGTGGAACAGCGGCGCCGCGCCGAGCACCACGTCGTCCGGGGTGAGCCGGCACCAGTCGCGCACCACGGCCGCGCTGAACGCGAGGTTGCCGTGGGTGTTCATCGCGCCCTTCGGCGTCCCGGTCGTGCCCGAGGTGTAGGTGAGCAGCGCGACGTCGTCCGGCTGCAGAGCGACGTCGGGCGGCCGCTGCCCCCGGTGCTGCTCCACCAGCTCGGCGAGGTCGGCGGTGCGCTCGTGCCGGACCTCCTGCCTGCCCTGGAACAGCCGGGGGTCGTTGAGGGTCTGGTGCTCGAGCGGGCTTGTCGTCACGACCAGCCGGACCGCGGTGCCCGGCACGACGTCGCGGGCGACGTCGCCGTACAGGTCGTCGAGGCAGACGAGGACGGCGGCGCCGGAGTCGGTGAGCAAGTGGGTCAGCTCGCGGCTCCGGCTCATCGGGCTGACCGGCACGAGCACGCCCCCGGCCTTCCACGTCGCCAGCAGCGTGACGACGAACTGCGGGACGCTCTGCAGGTACGCCGCGACCCGCTCGCCCCGCTGCAGCCCGGCGGCGAGGAACGCGCTCGCCAGCGCGTCGGAGGCCTCGTCGAGCTCGCGGACGGTCAGCCGCCCGTCGAAGTAGGCCACCGCGACGGCGTCCGGGCGGCGGCGGACGGCGTCGCGCAGGATCGCCAGCCCGTCGCGCAGCTCCGGCACGAGGTCGGGCGGCACGCCCGGGTCGTAGGCCGCGAGCCAGGGCCGGTCGTCGGAGCTCATCCGCACGGCCCGTGCGCGCTCGGGAAGTCGGGGGCTCGCTTGGCCAGGAAGGCGGCGACGCCCTCGACCCCGTCCGGGCCCGCCGCGCAGGCGCGCACGGACAGTGTCTCGCGGCGCAGCGCCCCCTCCGGCTCGGGCAGCGCGACGCCGCGCAGCAGCCGCTTGGCGGCCAACTGCGCGGGGCGCGACCCGGCGAGCAGCTGCGCGACGATCCGCTCGACCGCCGCGTCGAGCTCGTCGTCCGGGTGCACCTCGGCGACCAGGCCCGCGGCCTGCATCTGCTCCGCGGTGAGCACCGGGTTGAGCAGCGCCAGGTGCAGGGCGCGGTGCAGGCCGAGGCTGGCGGTCAGCAGCGAGCTGCCGCCGTCCGGCGAGAAGCCGATCTTCGTGTAGGCGAGCACGAACCGCGCCGAGGCCGCGGCCAGGACGACGTCCGCGGCGGCCGCCAGCGGCACCCCGGCGCCGGCGGCCGTGCCCTGCACGGCCGAGACGACCACGGCGTCCATGCGGTGCAGGTCGCTGACCGTGCGGTGCAGCCCCTCGGCGAGGTCGTCGACGAGCAGCTCGCGGTCCTCCGCCGCGGCGAAGGAGGCCACGTCGCCGCCGACGCTGAAGGCGCGGCCCTCCGCGCGCAGCAGCACGACGCGGGCGTCGTCGGCCCGGGCCCGGCGCACCGCGCGGAACAGCTCGCTGCCCAGCCGCGGGTGCAGCGCGTTGCCCCTGTCGCCCTCGGCGAGCGTGATGCGCGCGAGCCCGCCGGCGTGCTCGTAGCGGACAGCCGCGCCGGGCTCGGGGCGGTCGACGTGGGTGCCGGCCATGGCTCCTCCAGGCGTCGCGAGGGTGTCGACCGTAGGCCACGGCGACCGGCGCGCAGGCTGCTCCGCTGGTGCAGCAGGTCGGGCGGTCACGTCGGCGGTTCTGAGCCGGGACGACGCGCCGCCGTACCATCGGCGGCGGTGTCCAGGCGTCCCCGGGGAGGGACCGCCGGATCGGCCGACGGTCCGCTCCGGACGGAGCAGGAGGTCCGTCATGTCCAGGTACCTCGGCGTCGCCAACCAGACGACCACCAGCCGCGGCTCCTGCAGGAGCTCCGCGGCCTGGGTCGGTGGGAGGCCGACGCGCAGTTCGTGCTCGTCGTCCCGGCGACCCCCGTCCGGGACCTGTCCTTCCGGCGGGCCACCGACGAGAAGGCCGAGGCGGTCGCGCGCAAGCAACGCCGACCGGGGGCGCGCGTACCTCGAGAAGGGCGGCGTCGCGGTGGCTCGCCGCTGACGACACGGGCGTCGGCCATCGGCTGACGTGCGCCCTGCCCGGCGCGGGGATCGAGCAGCGCCACCTGGGTACAGGACGGCCGTCCGTCCCCTGACCCAGGAAGGCAGCCATGAGTGAGTTCAAGAAGGGTGACGAGGTCACCTGGAAGAGCCACGGCGGCGAGGCCGTCGGCAAGGTCGAGAAGAAGATCACCGAGGACACGAAGGCGGCCGGGCGTACCGTCCGGGCCTCGGAGGACGACCCGCAGTACCTCGTGAAGAGCGAGAAGTCCGGCGGGGAGGCGGTCCACAAGCCGTCCGCGCTGCACGAGAAGTGAGCAGTGGGAAGACCTCCGAGCAGGTCTACGACGAGTTCCGGGACGCCGTGAACATGTCGCCGGGCGAGCTCGAGAAGTGGCTCGCCACCGAGGAGTCGAAGTCGGTCGGCTGGACCGGCAGCGGCGGCGGGCGCAAGGACGCCCCCGACGGCCAGGAGTCCAAGGGGCACGAGAGCGGCCGGCACATCGTCCGACTGCTGCGCACCGGGCGCGGCGAGCTGAGTGAGGACGACTACGGCGAGATGCGCCGGGTCGTGGGCTACGTCCACCGGCACCTCGCGCAGGAGCCGACCAAGGAGGAGGTCGAGACCTCCCGCTGGCGCTACTCGCTGATGAACTGGGGGCACGACCCGCTCAAGCGCGGCTGACGACCCCGCGCCCGCCGGATGGAACGCCGCCGACCGGGGACGGCACGGGCCGCGTCTGCGACTCCTGACCGGCCCGGCCGTGCCGTCGTCGTCGTCCGCGCGGCGTGGAGGTGGCTGTCGCCTGGACGTGGCGGCTCGGCCTGCTCGCCGGCGGGGTCGTGCTGCTTGGGCTCGCGCTCGGACGCGTGCTGCTGCTGACCGCCGCCTGCGCCGCGGCGCTCCTGCTCACCGCGGTGCTGCGCCCGCTCGCCGTGCGCGTGCAGCGCTCGAACTCCACGTCGCAGGGGCTCGACGCCACCGCTGCGGCGATGTGCCGAGCAGCTGCCCGAGCGCCCGGCCCATCGCCTCGACCGCGTCGACGTCCCGCGCCGGCATGACCGCCAAGCCCCGGGCCCCGTACACCGCGAGGCGCTCGGTGCTCGCGGCGCGGCACGTCCAGCCCGACGGTCTGCACACTGGTCGCGCCGGTGACGTGCTCCGCGAGGAAGCGCACGGTGCCGTCCCGGTCACGGACGGCCGACAGCAGCCGCTCCACGCGGCCGAGGAGCGGGACGGTCACCGCGAGCGTGTGCGGGCCGACGTCCCAGAGCCCGCCCCGCTCGCGCCGCCAGGGTGACGCGCCGAAGGGCTTGTTCGGCTCGAAGATCGAGCCGAGCCAGGTGACTTCCGCGCCGTGCCAGTCCTCACCGCTGCGGTCCTGCAGCCACCGCTCGATCGACGGGACGAAGCGGCTGGGAAACAACACGGTGCTCGCGACGCGGAGGCACGGGCCGCGGCGACGACGTCAGTCCGCGGCCTGCGACGTCAGGCCAGCGGCTTGTCGAGCAGGAGGTGCCTGCCGGCCGCCGCCGCGTCGACCGCGACGCTCGCCTGGACGTCGGGCGGCAGGGCGACGTCGACGGCGGCGTACAGCCGGCAGCCGAGCCGGTCGGCGAAGCTCGCGGTCCTGGCGGTGTCGCGCCCCCAGACGCCCACGAGCTCCACCTCCGGCGCCGCCAGGAGCGCAGGGGCGTGGACCTCCTCCGCCCAGTGGCCGGTGCCGAACAGCCCGATCCGCACGGTCACATCGTCGATCTGGCCGGCTGCTCCGGGACGGGCAGGCCCAGCAGCCGTTCGAGCACGGCGTGGCGCCAGCAGGCGCGCAGCACGAAGAACCAGACGACGCTCGTCACGGTGACGACCGGGATCTCGGGGCCGCCGGGCCGCAGCAGGGAGAAGTAGTCGGCGGTGGCCGGGGTCAGCAGCACGACGAGGAAGGTGACGAGCAGGCCGGCGGCGAGCAGGGCCGGGCGCTTGTCGCGGACCACCACGGTCCAGCCGGTGAACAGCCGGGACGGCGGAGCGAGGAACAGGATGAGCAGGAACGCCGTGACCGAGGTGAACATCGACAGCGTCGTCTGCGCGACCCCGGTGGCCGCGAGCGTGACGAAGGACGTGTCGCTGCCGGTGAGGCCGGTGAAGGCCTCGAAGTCCCGCACGCCGCGCTCGGGGACCAGGCCCTCGGTCAGGCCCGTCCGGATCAGGGTGTAGAAGCCGGCGTACAGGGCGACGGCGAACACCGCCGTCACGACGCTCGCGGGCAGCACGAACCGGGCGACCCGGGTGAGCAGGTGCGGGTCGGGCGCCTCCGGCCGCGCCCAGGCCGTGAGCAGCAGGGTCGGGACGTCGACGGTGAACAGCGTCAGCCCGACCTGCGCCGGTTCGTACGGGAAGCCGATGCCGAGGATCGACACCCCGACGATCACGAGCATCACGGTGAGGACCCGGGCGAGGAACAGGTGCAGCGAGATGCTGATGCCGGCGATGATGCGCTGCCCCGTGTCTGGGCGGGCTCGAGCGCGGCGAAGGAGTCCTCCAGCAGCACGAGGTCGGCGACGTCGCGGGTGACGCTGCTGCCGCTCTGCATCGCCACCCCGACGTGCGCCTTCTTGAGCGAGCGGGTGTCGTTGACCCCGTCACCGATCATCGCGACGTAGCGGCCACGGCGGCGCAGCGCGTCGACGATGCGCTCCTTCTGCTCTGGCGCGATCCGGCCGAAGACGGTGCGGCGGGCCACGGCCTCGTCGAACTCGCCCGGCGGCAGGGCGTCCAGCTGCGCGCCCGTCACCGGCTCGTCGTCGCGCAGGCCCAGCCGGGCCACCAGCGCCGCGACCGTGCGCGGGTCGTCCCCCGAAACCACCTTGAGCGCGACGCCCCGGCGCTGCAGGTCCGCCACGCTGCCCTCCACGCCGGGGCGCAGCTCGTCGCCGAGCACCACCAGCGCCAGCGCCTCCAGCGGCGGCAGGCGGGGCTGGTCGCGGTCGTGCAGCCCGGCCCGGTCGTCGACCGCTCGGGCGAGCAGC
>JALYMN010000022.1 GCA_030773675.1 Actinomycetota bacterium | reverse complement strand
CAGCAGCGTGACGAGCTCGTCCTCGCCGAGGTCCTGGCCGGCCTGGACGCCGGACAGGACCTCCCCGACCGCGCCGCGCGCCCTGGCCGGCCGCGGCACGAGCTCGGCGGGCCGGCTCCCGTCGCCGGAGTACCAGGCCGAGGACCGGCGTCCGACGAGCACGACCTCCGCGCCCGTGCCGACGTTCCGGGCGTCCGCGTAGCGCTCCGGGAACACGGCGCCGGGGTCGTCGCGAGCCAGCAGCTCGGCGTCGGCACGGTCGAGCACGGGGAACTGCATGGCGTCGTCCAGCCAGCGGGTGGGCTCGCCGGCGAACTCCGGGTAGACGGTCAGCCGCGGGGCCAGCACGCTGCCGGTGGCCTCGGTGACCTCGCGCAGCCGGTCGAGCGCCGGCCATGGCCGCTCCGGGTTGACGTGGTCCGCCGTGACCGGCGAGACGCCGCCCCAGTCGTCGATCCCCGCCGACAGCAGGACCCCGAAGTCGTCCGACAGGTTCGGCGGCGCCTGAACGTGCACGTCTGGGGGCAGCACGAGACGCGCTAGGGCGACGGCGCGCAGGTGGTCCCCGGATCCGCAGGCCGGGGCGTTGCGCATCCGCGTCCCCGGCTTGGGCACGAAGTTCTGGACGATGACCTCCTGCACGTGCCCGTGCCGGCGGTGCGCGTCGGCGATCGCGCGCAGCGCGACCAGCCAGTCGGCCGGGGACTCGCCGATGCCGACGAGGATCCCGGTGGTGAACGGGATCGCCAGCTCACCCGCCGCGTCGAGCGAGGCGAGCCGCCGCTCCGGCGCCTTGTCCGGCGCACCGCGGTGCGCGGTTAGGCCCGGGTTGAGCGACTCGAGCATCATCCCCTGGCTCGCGCTCACCGTCCTGAGCAGCGCGAGCTCGTCGCGGGCAAGCGCCCCTGCGTTGACGTGCGGCAGCAGCCCGGTCTGCTCGGTCACGAGCCGGCACATCGCGGCCAGGTACTCCGCCGTCGAGCCGTAGCCGTGCTCGGCGAGCCACCGCCTGGCGACGTCGTAGCGGTCCTCGGGCTGCTCGCCAAGCGTGAACAGCGCCTCGTGGCAGCCGACCTGCGCCCCCTGCACGGCGATGGCGAGAACCTGCTCCGACGTGAGGTAGGGCGACTCCACGCGGGTCGGCGACTGGGCGAAGGTGCAGTAGCCGCACCGGTCGCGGCACAACGTCGTGAGCGGGATGAAGACCTTCGGCGAGTAGGTGACGCGGACGCCGAGAAGACTGTCGCGACGGTGCCGCGCGTGCGCCATCAGCTCCGCGAGCGGCAGGGCGAGCAGGTCGCCCTCGTCCGGCGCGGCCCACCGATGCATCTCCTGCGCTCGCAGCGGTGTCATCCGTGCTCCCGCCTGTGAACGGCCGGCTCTGCCGGCCTGTCAATGCACCTCGCGCGCGGCGAGGCGTCGTGTGGGCTCTTCGCAGACGCAACCCGCCGGAGGTTGCGGCGGGGTTCGGCCCCCGTCCGGGCGGTCACCGTCGTCCGCCTCGCGCGAGAGCGGCTGACTGCAGCGATCAGGACGTCGCGCCCACTGCTGTCAGGGAGCCCTGAGCGGCCCGCTCGCGCAGCAGCGGCAGCACGTCCTCGGTGAACTGCGTGAGGAAGCGCCGCTGGTCGCCGCCGGGCGCGTGGAGGACGAGGTCCTGGAAGCCGAGATCGAGGTACGCCCCGATCCGGTCGACGACCGACTCGGGGTCGTTCCCGACGATGAAGCGCGTGTGCGCCTTGTCGGCGTTCTCGTCGGCCACCCGCTCCATCTCCAGCGGGTCCTCGATGCCGGTCTTCTGGTCGGAGCTGAGCGCGAGGGCCGCCCACCACCGACAGGCGTCGTACGCGTAGTCGAGGTCGTGGTCGTACGACACCTTGATCTCGATCGACCGCCGGATCGCGGACGGGTCGCGGCCGGCCGCGGCGGCGCCCTCGGCGACGTTGGCCAGCAGCGTCCGGTACAGCTCCGGATCCTTGCCGCTCGTGCAGATGAACCCGTCCCCGACGCGACCCGCCAGCTTGGCCGCCAGCGGCCCCGACGCCGCGACGTAGATCGGGACCTGGTCCTCCGGCCGGTCGTAGATCGTCGCGCCGGAGGTGCGGTAGTACTCCCCCTCGAAGTCGACCCGCTCCTCGCTCCACAGCCTGCGGATCAGAGTGATCGACTCCGCCAGGCGCAGGCGACGCTCCTTGGCGCCGGGGAACTCCTGCCCGGTCGCCGGCGTCTCGTTCATCGCCTCGCCGGAGCCCACGCCGAGGTACACGCGACCGGGATTGAGGGCGCCGAGCGTGCCGAAGGCCTGCGCGACGATCGACGGGTGGTAGCGCAGCGTCGGGGTGAGCACGCTCGTGCCGAGGACCGCTCGCGTCGTCGCCTGCCCGACGGCACCGAGCCAGGTCAGCGCTGACGGAGCATGCCCGCCGTGGTGCCGCCACGGCTGGAAGTGGTCGGACACCGCGACGATGTCGAGCCCGCGGTCCTCGGCCTCGACGGAGAACTCCAGCAGCTCGCGCGGCGCGAACTGCTCGGCGGACGCCTTGTAGCCGATCCTGACGCTCATGAGCCGGTTCCTCTTTCCGTGGTCGTGCGGACGGCGCGGCCGGTCAGGTCAGCAGACCTGGTTCTGCCCGCCGAAGACCTCGCTGACAGACTGTGCGGTAAAGATGCGTTGCACGGAGTCGGTGAGGAGGTCCGCACAGGAGACCACCCGCACCTTGGACGGCGCCCCCGGCCGGAGCGGGATCGTGTCCGTGACCACCACCTGCTCGAACGGCGCCGCCTCGAGGTTCTCAAAGGCTCGCCCGCTGAACACCGGGTGCGTCGCGGCGGCGTAGACGGTGGCGGCTCCAGCTCGGACCACCGCCTCCCCCGCGGCGCGGAGCGTGCCGGCGGTGTCGATGATGTCGTCGATGATGATGGCGGTCTTGCCGGCGACGTCACCGATCACGTGCCCGATCTCGGCGACCTGCTGGTGCGGGCGTTCCTTGTCGAGGATCGCCAAGTCGGACTGCAGGAGGTCGGCGTACTTCTTGTTGAGCTTGACCCGGCCGGCGTCCGGAGCCACGACCACGAGCCTGTCGCCGAGCTCCATCTTGGCGAAGTGATCCGAGATGATCATCATGGCGGTCATGTGGTCGACCGGCACGGTGAACATGCCCTGGATCTGCGCGGCGTGCAGGTCCATCGTCAGCACGCGGTCGGCTCCGGCGGACTCGAGCAGGTGAGCGACCAGCCGGGCGGAGATGGGCTCGCGCGGCGCGCTTTTCTTGTCCTGCCGTGAGTACCCGTACCACGGCGTCACCGCGATCACGCGGTGAGCACTGGCTCCCTTGGCGGCGTCAATCATGATGAGCAGCTCGACGAGGGCGTCGTTGACGCTCACGCCGGTGACCGGGTTCGCGCACATGGGCTGCACGAGGAAGACGTCAGCTCCGCGGATCGACTCCTCGAAGCGGCAGTACACCTCGCCGCTCGAGAACGTCTTGAGCGTGACCGGGCTGACGCC
>JALYMN010000021.1 GCA_030773675.1 Actinomycetota bacterium | reverse complement strand
CCGAGGCGACGTGCATGGTCGTCGCGCAGGTGGTCGGCAACGACGCCGCCATCGCCTTCGCCGGCGCCAGCGGCAACTTCGAGCTCAACGTCATGCTGCCGGTGATGGCGCGCAACCTGCTCGAGTCGATCCGGCTGCTGGCCAACATCAGCCGCCTGCTCGCCGACCGCACGGTCGACGGCACCGCCGCCGACGAGGAGCGCTGCCGCGAGCTGGCCGAGTCGTCGCCGTCGATCGTCACCCCGCTCAACAAGTACATCGGCTACGAGAATGCGGCGAAGGTCGCCAAGACGGCGCTGAAGGAGCGCAAGACCATCCGCCAGGTCGTGCTCGAGGGCGGCTACGTCGAGCAGGGCAGCCTCACCGAGCAGCAGCTCGACGAGGCGCTCGACGTCCTGTCGATGACCCGCCCGCCGCAGGCGTAGCGGGACCGCTCCCCCGCGCCCTCCCCCCTGCGCGACGATCTTGGCATCGTCGTCGTCCGTGCCGCGTGTCGGTCGCAACGAGGCGAAGATCGTCAGCAGGGAGGGACGCGGGGCAGCGGACGGGCCGGCAGGGCGGGGCGGGCCTACAGCGGCAGGTCCTCGAGCATCTCGGTGACCAGCGCCGCGAGTCGCCGAGCGCTCGCTGCGGGTCAGGGTGACGTGGGCGAACAGCGGGTGCCCGGTACCTGCTCACCGTGCTGTCGCGGCTCGGGCAGGGGTCGCGCGTTGTGCTCACCCACGACGTACAGCCGCACCTGCTTGTCCGGCTGCACCCGCCCCAGCGCCGAGCCGCGCGGTGACAGCAGCACCAGCCCGGTGTGGCAGGGCAGCTCGCGCGCCTCCGGCAGGTCGAGGACGCCGTCGGCGTACAGCGCGTCGAGGCTGTCGACCTCGAGCTCGGCCATGCCGGTCCACCCGCTGGTGCGGGCCAGCTCGGCGCGGTACTCCTGCGCGGCGAGGCCGACGGCCGCGGCCTTGACCCGCAGGGGCAGGTCCTTGCTGACGAGCACGACGTCGGCGCCCTCGGCGGCGAGGTTCGCCGCGACGGCGAGGATCCGCGCGTCGGCGGACCCGTCGCGCAGCCCGGCGGGCAGCGCCGACTCGGCGACGTGGTTGAGCTCGACGCGCAGCGTGCCGTCGCCGGCCGGAAGCGGATGGTCGAGCCGGCCGTGGGTCGCCCGCAGGTCGTCGAGCAGCCGCAGCGCCTGCCGGGCGAACCAGCCGAGCTCGGGGTGGTCGCGCTTGCCCTCGAGCTCGGACACCACGACCAGCGGGAGGACCACCTCGTGCTCGCCGAAGCGGGCCACCGCTCCGGGGTCGGACAGCAGCACCGAGGTGTCGAGCACGTACGTGGCCATGGAGCCTCTCCGCGTCAGGTCGGTCCGGGCTCCGAGGGCCGGTCCGGCCCCCTTGCACTGCACGCGGCGTCTCGCAGGAGGCCTCCCGGGCGGCGCGACCGGTGCCCCGCCGCCGGTCCTGACGCTAGGCCCGCCCGGCCGGGCCGCCGGTGCCCGACACGCGCAGCGCCGCGGGGGTGAGCTGGGCGTCGAGCAGGTGCCGGAAGGCGTTCCGCTCGTCGTCGGCGCGGTCGAGCCAGGCGGCGACCAGCCGCTCCCCCTCCGTGTACGTCGAGCTGTACGCGGGGTGCGTCAGCGCGAACTGCACCTGCTTGGCGGCCCGTCCGGGCGACAGCAGCAGCCACCGCTGCAGGTGGGCGCCCGCCTCGGCCTCGGTCGCGCCCTCGGCGTGCAGGAGCAGCGCGGCGTCCTGCCGGACCGGGTTGAGCGGCGCGACGGCCCGGGCGACGGCCTCGCCGAGCGCGCCGTCGTACGCCAGGCCGAGGCCGGCGGCGACCTCGCCGGCGCCCGTGCCCCAGTCGCCGAGCCCGAGCCCGCGCAGCGCGAGCTCGGCCAACCCCTCCGCCAGCGTGCACTCGGGCGCGCACGAGAGTGACAGCCGCGTCTCGGGCCGGTCGGCGAGCGCGGCCTCCTTGCGCACCCGGTCGGTGTGGTGGCCGGGGTAGCACTCGTGCGCGAGCAGCTGCACCAGCCGGCCGAACGGCAGCGGGAGATCGGCGTTGAGCGCGACCTCGCTGCGTCCGCTTCCCCGCCAGGTCTGGAACGCGCCCCACGGCTTGGCCTCGACGACCGACAGCACGACCTCCTCGTCCGGCAGGCCGAACCGCGCGCGGGTGAGCTCGCGCAGCCACGTCGCGACCGCCGCGGCCGCCGGGAGCAGGAGGTCCGGCGGCACGACGGTCGACGTCAGGTACGCGTCGTAGCGCTCGGCCAGCGGACCGGCGCCGGGCAGCAGCGCGTCCAGCTCCTCGTGCGCCGCGCGGTAGACGTCGGACTCGCCGTACGCCGGGCGCACGCCGTGCAGCGCCTCGACGAGGTCGCGGTGGTCGAGCCGCTCGCCGGCCTGCCGCCCGAGCCAGGTCGCCAGCGCGGCGAGCTGCGCCTCGAGCCAGGCCTCGCGGTCGGGCGCCAGCCCCTCGGCGGCCAGCCGGGTCCGAAGGTCCTCCGCCCGGGTC
>JALYMN010000020.1 GCA_030773675.1 Actinomycetota bacterium | reverse complement strand
GGCGCGGCCAGCGCGCCGCACGCCACCGCCTCGCCGAGCACTCCCGCGGCCAGTCTCGTGCGGCGGGCCGTCACCGACGGCTCCGCTCGTACAGGGCGTTCACGTCTCCTCCTGAGGGATGGTGCTTCCGTTCCTCAGAAGTTCTCGGCGGGCCAGTCCCCCGGACTGTGACACGTTCGGCGCAACCTGCGGGCAGTGGGGGCTGCTGCGCGTCCCGAGCAGGACCCGCCGCCGGGCGGGTGGTCTGGGCAGCGTCAGCCGGGGGGCGGGGTCAGGCCCAGAGCTGGCCCTCCAGGGCGTGCTCGGCCTCCTCGAGCGTGCCGGCGTACGCGCCGGTCGAGAGGTACTTCCAGCCGCCGTCGCACACGACGAAGGCGATGTCGGCACGGTCGCCGGCCTTGACGCACTTCATAGCCTCGCCGAGTGCGGCGTGCAGGATCGCCCCGGTGGAGATGCCGGCGAAGATGCCCTCCTCCTCCACCAGCTGGCGGGTGCGCCGCAGCGCCTCCCGGGGGCCGACGGAGAAGCGGGAGGTGAGCACCGAGCCGTCGTACAGCTCGGGGATGAAGCCCTCGTCGATGTTGCGCAGGCCGTAGACCAGCTCGCCGTAACGCGGCTCGGCGGCGACGACGCGCACGCCCGGCACCTTCTCCCGCAGGTAGCGCCCGGTCCCCATGAGCGTGCCGGTAGTGCCGAGCCCGGCGACGAAGTGGGTGATCGTCGGCAGGTCCTCGAGCAGCTCGGGCCCGGTGGACTCGTAGTGCGCGAGCGCGTTGGCCGGGTTGCCGTACTGGTAGAGCATCACCCAGTCCGGGTTCTGCTCGGCGAGCTCCTTGGCCACCGCGACCGCCTGGTTGCTGCCGCCCGCGGCCGGCGAGGTGACGATCTCGGCGCCGTACATGATGAGCAGCTGGCGCCGCTCGACCGAGGTGTTCTCCGGCATGACGCAGATGAGCCGGTAGCCGCGCAGCCGGCACACCATGGCCAGCGAGATGCCGGTGTTGCCGGACGTCGGCTCGAGCACCGTGCAGCCCGGGCGCAGCAGCCCCTCCGCCTCAGCCTGGGCGACCATGCGCAGCGCCGCGCGGTCCTTGATCGAGCCGGTAGGGTTGTCGGTCTCGAGCTTGGCCCAGAGCCGGACCGGCGTGTCGCCCGTCCACGCCGGCGACAGCCGCGGGAGCCCGACGAGCGGCGTGCGCCCGACGGACTCCAGCAGCGAGTCGAAGCGCATGCGCTAGCGGGAGCCGCCGGCGGTCCCCGGCTCACCGGCTCCGCCGGCCACGGCGGGGAGCACGGTCACCGAGTCGCGGTCGGACAGCGCGGTGCCGAGCCCGCCGAGGAAGCGGACGTCCTCGTCGTTGACGTAGACATTGACGAAGCGGTGCAGCGCGCCCTCGTCGGTCACCAGGCGGCCCTTGACGCCCGGGTGGCGGCTGTCGAGGTCGTCGATGAGGTCGGCGAGCGTGTCGCCCTTGCCCTCCACGACCTTGGCGCCGTCGGTGTAGGTGCGCAGGATCGTCGGGATCCGGACCTCGATGGCCATGCGGGAGAACTCCTCGGGAGACGGGTCGGGCTTCGGAGGGTCAGCGCGCCAGGCGCCGGGCTTGTTCCGGCGTCAGCCGGCGGGCTCGGTCACAGCCGGCTCGAGCAGCCGCACCGGCTCCTCGGTGACGGTCCCGTCGACGATGCGGAACGACCGCACCTCGTCCTCCTCCGCACGGGTGGACACCAGCAGGTAGTGCGCGTCCGGCTCGCTGGCCAGGCTGATGTCCGTGCGCGACGGGTGGGCCTCGGTCGCGGTGTGCGAGTGGTAGATGACCAACGGGACCTCGTCGGCGTCGTCCATGGACCGCCACACCCGCAGCTGCTCCTGCGCGTCGAAGCGGTAGAAGGTGGGCGAGCGCTCGGCGTTGTCCATCGCGATGACGCGGGTGGCGACGCCGTCCTTGCCGGCTACGACGCCGCAGGCCTCGTCCGGATGGTCGCGCCGGGCGTGGGCGAGGATCTCGTCCAGCATCGCGCGGGGCAGCTCAAGCACGCGGACCAGGTTACCGAGGGCTGCCGTGCCCGGCCGGACGGCGGCTCAGCGCCGCGGCGACAGGCTGGAGACGAGCGTCTCCTGCAGCCAGCCCAGCCAGCCGTAGACCTGCAGCGCCGGCAGCCGCGGGTCGTCGTCGGGCAGCGCGTCGGGGTCGGTCTCCTCGGTCACCTCCAGCCGGGTGCCCATGACCAGCCGCAGGTCGTTGAGGAAGCCGAGCCACGCCACGGCCTGGTCGCGGTCGAGCACGAGCCGGCCGCCGCCGTCCCGCAGGGTGGCGAGCACGACGCCCGCGTGCGCCCGCTTGCCCGCGCGCAGGTCGGCGTCGGTGTAGCGGCGGAACTCCCGGTTGGCGTCGGGGTCGTCGTCGCCGTAGGCGTCGGGGAGCAGCCGGGCCAGCGCGGGGTCGGTGGGGGCCTCGACCGGCTCGGGGGCGAGCCCGACCAGGGCGGCGAGCGGGTCCTGCGCAATGTCAGTGTCGGTGTCGTCGTCCTCGCCGAGCAGGGTGAGCAGGTCCTCGGCGCAGCGGGCGAGCACGTGCGCCTCGACGGCGTCGACGTCGGCCACGACGCCCTGGCGGCTGGAGCGGAAGCGCACGCGCGTCAGTCCTGCTGGAGGGTGGCCCAGAGGCCCTTGGCGTGGCAGCGGGCGACGTCGTGCTCCATCTGCTCCCGCGTCCCGCTGCTCACCACGGCCCGCCCCTCGTGGTGGACGGCGAGCATGAGCCGCGTCGCCTCGGCCTTGCTGTAGCCGAACAGCTCCTGCAGCACGAGCGTCACGTAGCTCATCAGGTTGATCGGGTCGTTCCAGACGATCGTGACCCACGGCCGGTCGGGGTCGACGACCTCGTCGACGTCGGGGCGGTCGAGCTCGGCGGGCGCGGTCACCGCCGTCGTCCCGCTCGCCCGCCCACTCCTCCACGGTACGACGGCGGCTCCCCCGCCCCTCGTCCCGCCGATCTTCGTCTCATCGTCACGACACGCCGGGTGGGGTCGCGATCCGGCGAAGATAGTCGAGGGTCCGGGGCGGGGCGTCAGCGTGCGGGCCGCGGCGAGCCCGGCGGGCGCGGGGTCACGGCAGCAGGGCGGCCAGGCGGCGGGCGGCCCGGCCGCGCAGGACCTCGCC
>JALYMN010000019.1 GCA_030773675.1 Actinomycetota bacterium | reverse complement strand
AGGTGGGCCGGCTTCGGCATGAGCTGGTTGGACTTCACCAGGGCCAGCTCGGCGAGGCCGCCGAAGTTGGTCTCGAAGCCCCAGATCCGCTGCTGCGGGTCGAGCATCGTGTCGTCGTGGCCCTCGGGGTCCTCGAGCTCGACCGACAGGCAGTGGGCGACGACCTTGTCGCCCGCCTTCCACTTGCTCACCCCCGGGCCGACCGCCAGCACCACACCGGACAGGTCGGAGCCGACCACGTGGTGGGGCAGGTCGTGCCGCTTGGCGAGGTCGTTGAGCCGCCCGTACCGCTCCAGGAACCCGAAGGTCGACACCGGCTCGAAGATCGACGTCCAGACGGTGTTGAAGTTCACCGAACTGGCCATGACCGCGACGACCGCCTCGCCCGGACCGAGCTCGGGCGTGGGCACCTCCTGCAGGTGCAAGCTCCTGCGCGGGTCCTTGTCACGGGAGGCCAGCCCCTCGAACATGTCCACCTCGTCCTTGCGGACGACCACGCCCCGGTAGCTCTCCGGAACCCGGGCTCCGGCCAGGGCCCGGGGCTCGCCGGCCTGGATGGCGTCGAGGATCTCCTGCACGGTGCTGCCTCTCGCTCGGCTGCGCGCGCCCACTCGACGGGCGCGCCGGAGTCCGCCGGAGGCAGACCACTCGGTCAAGATCCACATGCAACGGTGCTCACTTAGTTATCACTCTGCGACCGTCTAAGCACCGTCTCCGCCGCGGCGCCCGCCCGCGCACTCGGCGTGTGCGCTTGACAAGTGCACACGACCGAGCCCGGCAACGGTCGCCCGGCGTGGAACTGCGCTCATCTTTCGACTGGCGCCGGCACGGCGTCGCCACCGTGCTGCTGCACGCGCTGCTGCACGGCCGTCCAGAGGACGTCACCGAGCTCGTCACCCAGGTCGATGTCAACAACCAAGCCTCACTCGCGCTCCTCGCGCGCGTCGGCCGCCTGCGCACCAGCAGCCCGTCGTGCGGCGTGGTCGACGTCCACATCCCCTCCCGGGCGAGAATCGGGCAGATCAGCCTGGCAACGCGGCTAACCGGCGGCGCAGCCCGCCACCGCCACCCGCCCGGTCAGCCTGAGCGCGCGAGCAACAACCGTGCACACGCCACCATCCCGCTGCGCCGCCTGCTGGGCCCCGGCCAGTTCGAAGTGACCTGCGACGTCTGCTTCGGCCGAGCTCGACCGCTACGTCGAGCTCGCGGGCGCCGACGCCGACGCCGCCGTCCCCGGCATGGCCGCGCACCTGAACGGCTGCCCGGCCTGCGGCGAGGAGCACGCCAGCCTCACCGCCCTGCTCACCGAGCCCGACCAGCCCGTCGACCCGCCGGCGTAGACCAGCGCGCGCCGGAGCGGGGCTGGCACCTGCACCGCAATCCACCGGCAGACCACTGCGCGGACCTGCCGCCGACCGCGGTTGTGGCTGCCCACCTCAGGGGGTGCGGCTCACCGGCAGGACACCGCGGTGACGCGCCAGCCCGACGGGGTGCTGTGCAGCTCGGTCGTCGAGCCGGGTGCGACGTCGAGGTCCCAGACGGCCTGGACGGGAGCGCGCAGGGCCTGCACGACCGCCAGCTTGATCACTGGGGCGTGGGTGACCGCCGCGAGCCGGCCGGGACGTCGGTGCCAGTCGGTCAGCAGCAGGCGGACCCGATCCGACAAGGCCAGCAGCGACTCCCCGCCGTGCCCCGCGAACGCCGGATCGGTGCGCCAGGCCAGCAGGTCCAGATCGCGCAGCGGCCGGCCCGCCCACTCCCCCAGGTTCCACGGACCCAGCCGCGCGTCCACCGGCGCATCCGCGACCCGGCACCGTCGCGCCGGGGACGTGACCACGCTGCCCGACGGCCCAACCAGCCAGTCAGATCCGGCAGCGCAGCGACGGCGGGCTCGTCCACGGGCACCACCGCGGCGCGGGTGGCCGGTGTGCCGGGGTGCCGCACCAGCAACAGCCGCAGCCCGCTCAGACGGGCAACCGAGCTGATTGCTCCGGCACCGTTTCCCGCTCCGCGCGCAGGGTGAGCGCGGCGAAGACCGCACCGAGCAGCGCGTAGAGCAGCGCCAGCAGACCCAGCGACCGGACCCGGAAGTCGTAGACCAACGCCGCCGGCGCGTCCACCACGTCCCCGCTGTCCGGC
>JALYMN010000018.1 GCA_030773675.1 Actinomycetota bacterium | reverse complement strand
GTCATCGGGTCGCCGCCGTCGTAGGCCGGCCGGCCCTCCACCGCGGTGAACAGCGTGGCGCCCAGCCCCCAGAGGTCCGACGGCGGACCCGGCGTGTCACCCCGGGCGCGCTCCGGCGCGATGTAGCCGGGGGAGCCGATCAGCAGGCCGGTCGAGGTCAGGCTCGGGTTCCCGGGCATGGAGGCGATGCCGAAGTCGGTGAGGAGGACCCGACCGGGCGCTCCTCCTCGCGGCCGGCCCACCAGCACGTTGGAGGGCTTGACGTCCCGGTGCACGATGCCCTGCGCGTGCGCCGCCCGGAGGGCGCTGAGCACGACGAGACCCACGTGGGCCGCACTCTGCGGCGACAGCGGCCCGTCCTGCTCGATGACCTCGGTCAGGCTCCGGGCCTCGACGTACTGCATCACGAGGTAGGTCGCCGCCCCCTCCTCGACGACGTCGTGGACGGTGATGGTGTCGGGGTGGTCGAGCTGAGCGGCGGCTCGGGCCTCCCGACGCATGCGCTCGCGCAGCACCTCGCGGTCGGCGGCCGACGCCCCGACCGGGACGGTCAGCTCCTTGACGGCGACCTGACGCCCCAGAAGGACGTCCTGCCCCCGCCAGACCGTGCCCATGCCGCCCTCGCCCAGCCGCTCGTGCAGCTCGTACCGGCCGGCGACGACACGTCGGTCCCTGTCCGAGCCGCCGTCGACCTGGAGGCTCGGGCCGAGGGACACCTGGCGACGTTACCCGCCTCCGGCGGCGAAATCTCGCGCCCTGGTCAGCGGCGGGATCCGGCCGGCGCTCTCCGGGACGGGGAGGGGCGGCCCCACCCGGTGTTCTGCTCGGCGAACTGGGATGATCGCGCCAGGAACGAGCGTGACGGACGATCGAGGGGTAGGCGCGGACAGTGGCAGCCAGCAAGGACAGCTTTGGGGCGCGGTCGACGCTCACCGTCGACGGCACGGACTACGACATCTACCGGCTCGACGCGGTTGAGGGCTTCGACAAGCTGCCCTTCAGCCTGAAGATCCTCCTCGAGAACCTGCTGCGCACCGAGGACGGCGAGGACATCACCGCCGACTCGATCCGGGCGATCGCCAACTGGGACCCGACGGCCGAGCCGGACCAGGAAATCCAGTTCACCCCGGCCCGCGTGGTCATGCAGGACTTCACGGGCGTCCCGTGCATCGTCGACCTCGCCACGATGCGCGAGGCCATGGCCGAGATCGGCGGCGACCCGCAGAAGATCAACCCGCTGGCTCCCGCCGAGTTGGTCATCGACCACTCGGTGATCGCCGACGTCTTCGGCACGCCGGACTCCTTCGAGCGCAACGTCGAGATCGAGTACCAGCGCAACGGCGAGCGCTACCAGTTCCTCCGCTGGGGCCAGGGCGCCTTCAGCGACTTCAAGGTCGTGCCACCGGGCATGGGGATCGTGCACCAGGTCAACGTCGAGCACCTGGCGCGCGTGGTCTTCCCGCGTCAGGAGGGCGACCGCGTCGTGGCCTACCCCGACACCTGCGTGGGCACCGACTCGCACACGACGATGGTCAACGGCCTCGGGGTGCTGGGCTGGGGCGTCGGCGGCATCGAGGCCGAGGCGGCGATGCTCGGCCAGCCGGTGTCGATGCTCATCCCCCGGGTGGTCGGCTTCAAGCTGACCGGCGAGCTGCCCGACGGCGCCACCGCCACCGACCTGGTGCTCACGATCACCGAGATGCTGCGCGAGCACGGAGTCGTCGGAAAGTTCGTCGAGTTCTACGGCGCCGGCGTCTCCGCGGTCCCCCTGGCCAACCGCGCCACGATCGGCAACATGAGCCCGGAGTTCGGCTCCACCGCGGCGATGTTCCCGATCGACGAGGAGACCATCGGCTACCTGCGGCTCACCGGCCGCAGCGAGGAGCAGGTGAAGCTGGTCGAGGCCTACGCCAAGGAGCAGCGCCTCTGGCACGACCCGGCCGTGGAGCCGGCCTTCTCCGAGTACCTGGAGCTCGACCTCTCCACGGTCGTGCCCTCGATCGCCGGCCCCAAGCGGCCGCAGGACCGCGTCGCCATCACCGACGCCAAAGCCTCCTTCCGAACGGCGCTCAAGAACTACGTGGCCGACGACGAGACGGGCGGGGAGGACCGCAAGCCCGGCGTCCCGGCACAGGAGCAGCCCTACGGCGTGCAGTCGGCCGTCGACGAGGCCTCGGCCGAGTCCTTCCCGGCGTCCGATCCGGCAGCGCCCTCCGAGAGCGGCAACGGCGAGGCGGGCAAGCCCCAGCACGCCGAGACGGGAGCCGTCGCCGAGCGTCCCTCCACGCCGACCAACGTGGTCATGGAGGACGGCACGGAGACCTCCGTCGACCACGGTCACGTGGTGATCGCCGCGATCACCTCCTGCACCAACACGTCCAACCCCCAGGTGATGATGGGCGCGGCCCTGCTGGCCAAGAAGGCCGTCGAGCGCGGCCTGACCACCAAGCCGTGGGTCAAGACGACGCTGGCCCCCGGGTCGAAGGTCGTCATGGACTACTACGAGAAGGCCCAGGTCACCCCGTACCTGGAGAAGCTGGGCTTCTACCTGGTCGGCTACGGCTGCACGACCTGCATCGGCAACTCCGGCCCGCTGCCGGAGCCGGTGTCGGCCGCGGTGAACGAGGCCGACCTCGCGGTCGTCTCGGTGCTCTCGGGCAACCGGAACTTCGAGGGCCGGATCAACCCCGACGTCAAGATGAACTACCTGGCCAGCCCGCCGCTGGTGATCGCCTACGCGTTGGCCGGCTCCATGGACGTCGACCTGAACAACGACCCGCTGGGCCAGGACCCCGACGGCAACGACGTCTTCCTGCACGACATCTGGCCCTCCCCGCAGGAGGTGCAGCGGACCATCGACGAGGCCTTGTCCGCGGAGATGTTCAGCAAGGACTACGCCGACGTCTTCGCCGGCACCGAGCAGTGGCAGGCCCTGCCGACGCCGGAGGGCGACACCTTCGCCTGGGACCCGGAGAGCACCTACGTCCGGAAGCCTCCGTACTTCGAGGGCATGCCGGCCGAGCCGACGCCGGTCGAGGACATCACCGGCGCCCGCGTGCTGGCCATGCTGGGCGACTCGGTGACCACCGACCACATCTCGCCCGCCGGCTCGATCAAGGCCGACTCCCCCGCCGGGGAGTACCTGCGCGAGCACGGCATCGACCGCCGCGACTTCAACTCCTACGGCTCCCGCCGCGGGAACCACGAGGTCATGATCCGCGGCACGTTCGCCAACATCCGGCTGCGCAACCAGCTGGTGCCGGGCACCGAAGGCGGCGTCACCAAGAACTTCCTCTCCGGCGAGACCACCACGATCTACGACGCCTCGCAGGCCTACCAGGAGGCCGGCGTCCCGCTGGTCGTGCTGGCCGGCAAGGAGTACGGCTCGGGGTCCTCGCGCGACTGGGCGGCCAAGGGGACGGCGCTGCTCGGCGTCAAGGCGGTCATCGCCGAGAGCTACGAGCGGATCCACCGGTCGAACCTGATCGGCATGGGCGTGCTGCCGCTGCAGTACCCCGAGGGCCAGAACGCCGAGTCGCTGGGCCTGACCGGCGAGGAGGACTTCGAGATCACCGGGGTCACCGCGCTGAACGACGGCTCCACCCCCCGCACGGTGAAGGTCAAGGCTCAGGCATCGGACGGTCAGACGACGGAGTTCGACGCCCGCGTCCGGATCGACACCCCCGGTGAGGCGAACTACTACCGCAACGGCGGGATCATGCAGTACGTGCTGCGGTCCCTGCGGGGTTCTGCGGCCTGATGGATCTGGGGCTGGGCGGTCGCGGCTACCTGCTCACCGGCGCGAGCCGGGGGTTGCGGTTCGCGATCGCCCGTGCCCTAGTCGACGACGGTGCGCGGGTGCTGATCAGCTCCAGGTCGGCCGACACGGTCGCGACGGCGGCCGACGAGCTCGGCGGTGCGCCGGGCGCGCACGGCAGGCCGCCGACCTGGCCGATCCGGACGCGGCCGAGCGTCTGGTCGGGGAAGCGCGGGAGCGGCTGGGGCGGGTCGACGGAGTGCTGCTCTCCGTCGGTGGGCCGCCGCCGGGCACCGTGCTGGAGGTGGCCGACGAGCAGTGGCGGTCCGCCGTCGAGAGCGTCCTGCTCGGGCCGCTGCGGCTGGTCCGGGCGCTGCTCCCCCACCTCGACGAGGGCGGGGCGATCGCCTTCGTGCTCTCAACCTCGGTGTTCCAGCCGATCGGGCACCTCGCCATCTCCAACGGGCTGCGTCCCGGGCTGGCCATGATGGCCAAGGCCCTGGCCGACGAGGTCGGTCCGCGAGGCATCCGGGTCCTCGGTCTGATCCCCGGCCCCATCGCCACCGACCGGCTGATCAGCACCGAGGCCGCCTCCGGGGACCCGGCCGCCCCGCGGGCCCGCAACGCGGCTCGTGTCCCGCTCGGCCGGGTCGGGGAGCCGGAGGAGTTCGCCCGGGTGGCCGCCTTCGCGCTCTCCCCCGCCGCCTCCTACGTGTCCGGGACGATGATCGCCGTCGACGGCGGCGCGACCCGCCCCCTGTGACCGCTCCCGCCGCGGCACCGGTCCTGGTCGCGTGCGCCCACGGCACCCGCAACGCCACCGGACGGCGGCTGATCGCCGAGCTGGCCCTCGCGGCGCGCGATCTGCGGCCCGGCCTGGTGACGACCGCCGCCTTCGTCGACGTCCAGCCGCCCACGGTCGTCGACGTCGTGGCGCAGCTGTCCTCGGCCGGGCGGCCGGCCGTCGTCGTCCCGTTGCTGCTGTCGGGGGGCTACCACGTGCACGTGGACATCGCCGGAGCGGTGGCCGGCGCCGATTCGGCGGTGGCGGCCCGTCCGCTCGGCCCGGACCCCCGCCTGGTCGAGGTGCTGCGGAACCGGCTGGCCGACGCGGACGTCGATGCCGACGACGCGGGGACGGCCGTCGTGCTGGCCGCGGCGGGCTCGAGCGATCCCCGCTCCGTCGCCGACGTCGAGGGCACCGCGCAGCTGCTCCAGAGCGGGTGGGGCGGCGGCCCGGTGACCACGGGGTACGGCTCTGCGGCCCGGCCGACGGTCCCCGGCGCGGTCGAGGCGGCCCGGCGAGCCGGAGCCGAGCGAGTGGTGATCGCCGCCTACCTGCTGGCCCCCGGCCACTTCCACGACAAGCTCGCGACGGCGGGCGCGGACGCCGTCACCGCTCCCCTGCTGCCCGACGCGGGGATCGCCACCGTCCTGCTCGACCGCTACGACGCCGCCGTCAAGGCGAACAGCACCGTCGGCTGACGCCGACGGGAGGCCGCGCCCGGAAGTCGCCGTCCCGCCGGCGGATCAGCTCACCGAGCCGTCGGGCACTCGCTGGTCGAGCCGTTGTTGCGCGTAGCTGCACAGGTACCCCAGGGCAAGGGCGCCCACCCCGGCGCCCAGCCAGTCCGGCCAGTACGTGCTCCCGGCGAAGCCCACGACCAAGAGGAACGCGGCGAGGGTGCAGGGCAGCAACGGCAGCGCCTCACGTGGCGTCAGCCGCCACCGAGGCCGCTCGTCGCGGTGCAGCCAGCGCGCCAGCCAGCGTGCGCACACCGCGGACAGGACCAGCTGGACCGCCGTCGCCAGCGTGTACGGCCAGAACTGCCCGTCGTCGCCGGTCAGCAGCCGCCAGAGGACGACCTGGGCGCCGAGGACGACACCGACCGTCAGGGCCCATACCACCGTGGCGAGAACTCGCTGTGTGCGCACCCGCGGGAGTATCCGTCGGTGCTGTGCTTCCCGGCTGCCCCGACTCACGCCATCGAGGTACACCGGAGCTGGGCCCGGTCAGCCGGGAGTCCGGTCCTCGCCCCAGGCGCGCGGGCTCCGACGGCCGGCCGTCGTCCGGAGTCCGACCATGGACCGGGCGCCGACAGCTCAGCCCTGCCAGCCCAGGACCTGCTCGCCGACGGTGATCACGACGAGGAACAGGACCGCTGCCACGACCGGCGG
>JALYMN010000017.1 GCA_030773675.1 Actinomycetota bacterium | reverse complement strand
GCCGACGGCGTGGTCGTCGGCTCGGCGCTCGTCACCGCCCTGGCCGACGGCGGGCCGGCGGCCGTGCGCGCGCTCGCCGAGCGGCTCGCCGAGGGGGTGCGCCGCCGGTGAGGGCCGCGCCGGTGCTGGCCTCGATCCCGAGCCCCCCGTCCGGGGTCTGGTACGTCGGGCCGTTCCCGCTGCGGGCCTACGCGCTGTGCATCCTGCTCGGCGTCGTCGTCGCGGTGGTCCTGGGGGAGCGCCGCTGGGTCGCCCGGGGCGGCGAGCGCGGCACCGTCACCGACATCGCCACCTTCGCCGTGCCCGCGGGCATCGTCGGCGCCCGGCTGTACCACGTCGTCACCAGCCCGGCGCGCTACCTCGAGGAGCCCGTCGCCGCGCTCTACGTCTGGCAGGGCGGCCTCGGCATCCCCGGCGGGGTGCTCGGGGGCGCGCTCGCCGTCTGGTTCGTGTGCCGCCGGCGCGGCCTGTCGACGGCGACGTTCGGCGACGCCGTCGCCCCCGGCGTCGCGCTCGCCCAGGCGGTCGGCCGGCTCGGCAACTGGTTCAACCAGGAGTTGTTCGGGCGGCCCACCGACCTGCCGTGGGGCCTCGAGATCGACCCGCGCTTCCGCCCCGACCGCTACGCCGACGTCCTCACGTTCCACCCGACCTTCCTCTACGAGCTGCTCTGGAACGTCGGCGTCGCTGTCGTGCTGCTCTGGGCCGACCGCCGCTTCCGGCTCGGGCACGGGCGGGTTTTCGCCCTCTACCTCGCCCTCTACGCCGTCGGGCGAGCGTGGATCGAGGCGCTCCGCATCGACGAGGCGACGCTCATCCTCGGCGTCCGGCTCAACGACTGGACGATGGCGATCGTCTTCCTCGGCGCGGTGACCTTCCTGTGGCTGCGCCGCGGACGGGGGCGGGAGGACTCCGTCCGAGTCGCGGAGGGCGAGCAGCCGCCCGTACCCTCGGACGCGTGACCCGAGGAGCCGAGCCGGACCTGTCCGCCGACTCCGCTCCCAGCGCTCCCGAGCGGCACCACTCGCACCGCGACGTCACCGGCGGTTGGCTGCGGCCCGCCGTGTTCGGCGTCACCGACGGGCTGGTCAGCAACACGGCGCTGGTCGCGGGCGTGGCGGGCGGCGGGGTCAGCCCCCGCGCCCTCGTCCTCACCGGCCTGGCCGGGCTCGCCGCCGGCGCGTTCTCCATGGCCATCGGCGAGTACGTCTCGGTGGCCTCGCAGAGCGAGGCGACGCTCGCCGAGATCGAGGTCGAGAAGGCCGAGCTCGCCCGGGTGCCGGAGGCCGAGGAGGCCGAGCTCGCCGCGGTCTACGAGGGGCGCGGCGTGCTCCCCGCGACCGCCCGGGAGGTCGCGCGCCAGCTGTCCGCCGACCCCGAGCAGGCCTGGCGGGTGCACGCGCGCGAGGAGCTCGGCGTCGACCCCGACGACCTGCCCTCGCCCTGGACGGCGGCCGGCTCGTCGTTCGCCGCGTTCGCCGTCGGCGCCGCCGTGCCGGTGCTGCCCTACCTGCTCGGCGGCACCTCGCTGCTCGTCGCGCTGCTGCTGGCCGGCGTGGCGCTGTTCGCCGCCGGCGCGCTCGTGTCGCGGTTCACCAGCCGGGGGGCGCTGTCCGCCGGGCTCCGCCAGCTCGTGCTGGGCGCCGGAGCCGCCGCGCTGACCTACGGCATCGGGAGCCTGGTCGGCGCCGGCGTCTGACCGCGCGTCAGCTGGCGATCGCGACGCTGCCCGCCGCGGCGCCCGTCGGGCCGCCCGCGGCGTCGAGCCGCACCTGCACCGTCACCCAGCCCGCCTCGCTGTCGACGTCGACCCGGCCGCCGTAGACCTCCACGAGCCGGCGGACGACGTACAGGCCCATGCCGAGGCCCTCCGTGGCCCGCGTCGGGCCGGTCTCGACCCGGGCGAACGGCTCGAACAGCCGCTCGGTCGACTCGGTGTCCATGGTCGAGCCGTCGTTGCTCACCATCACCCAGACGCCGGCGGAGTCGGTGCCGCCGGTGATCAGCGGCACCGCGCCCCGGCGTCCGTGCACCAGCGCGTTGTCGACGAGGTTGGCCAGCACCTGGTGCAGCGCCTGCCGGTCGATACGCGCGGCGGTCCCCGCTTCGACGAGCACCGAGACCGGAGGGCTGCCGGGGCGCTCGGCGCTCGCGAGCATCGCCACCTCGGTCGCGACGGCGTGCACGTCGGTGGACGCCGACGGGTCGGCCGACGTCGCCCGCGACGCCGTGAGCATGTTCTCCAGCAGCCGCGACAGCCGCTCCTGCTGGTCGAGCACGGCCTGCAGCAGGCGCTCCCGCCCGGCCTTGTCGAGCCGGTCGCCCCGCTTGAGCAGGGTGAGCGCGGCACCCCGGATGCCCGTCAGCGGCGTCCGGAACTCGTGGCTCACCGTCGCGATGAGGTCCTGGCGGATGCGGTCGGTGTCCTGCAGGCGCTGCCGCAGGCTGGCGTTGCCCTCGTGCAGCGCCTGTTGCAGCCGGTCCTCGCTGGCCCGGGCCTGCTCGTTGGCGTGCCAGAACAGCACCAGCACGGCCGACTCGGCGAGCACGAAGCCGGCGTGCACCAGCGCGGTGAACACCGACCGGTCCGGCTCGGAGTAGACGGCGCCCGGCAGGAACAGCCCGAACAGGGCGTGCTGCACCGCGACGAAGCCGATCGCCGCGGCGTACGACGTCCAGTCCTGGTAGAGCGCGACCACCGCGACCGCGACGAAGTAGTGGAAGTGCAGCTCGGTGAGCCCGTCGAACAGGTGCACGAGCATCGCCGAGCACAGCAGCAGCGCGACCGTGGCCGACAGCGAGCCCACGCGCCGGGTCACCGGCCCGACCGCGACGCCGAGCAGCAGGGCCACCGGTGCGGTCTCGGCCAGGGCGTGGAGCAGGCCGCCCTCGCGCCACGCCAGCGCCACGATGACCGGGAGGTGCAGCGCGACGAGCACGCACACGACGCGGTGGCGCCAGGTGAAGTCGCGGAAGCTGAGCGCGCGCCCCTGCGGCAGCCAGGACGCGCGCGCGTCCCGCAGCAGGGCGCTCGCGGTCATGCGCCCATGGTGCAGCCTCGGCCGGTCGCACAACCATGACCCGGTCGAGTCATTCCGGGCACCTCCGGACGGGCGGCGAGTCGTGACAGACCGGGCGGGCGGGCCTGCCCGTACGGGCGGGTCCGTTGAGCAGGCGGCACGGCGGGGGGCGGACCGGTCGTGTAACGTCAGGACATCTGCGCGAGGGCCAGTGTCGTCCCGGGGAGCAGAGACCGCCCCGCCCGTGCCGTTCCGGCGCGGGCGACCCCGGACGAGAGGGTCCGCCGTGTCCTCCACCGCCCTGAACACCGCCCGCGCCCTGCACACCGCGCGCACCGGCCTGCCGGCCGCCCAGGGCCTCTACGACCCCGCCGAGGAGCACGACGCCTGCGGCGTGGCGTTCGTGGTCGACATCGCCGGCCGTCCGAGCCACGACATCATCGACCAGGGCCTGACCGCGCTGCGCAACATGGAGCACCGGGGGGCGTCCGGCAGCGAGCCGGACTCCGGCGACGGCGCCGGGATCCTCGTGCAGGTGCCCGACGCCTTCCTGCGCGCGGTGGCGC
>JALYMN010000016.1 GCA_030773675.1 Actinomycetota bacterium | reverse complement strand
CGCCGCGTCATCCGGAAACCACCCCAGCAGCTCATGCCAGTTGCTCGGATAGTCGATCCCCGCCCGCGGCTGCTCCATCGCCCGGCCACGCTACGCGCCCAGGGGGACGGAAGCAGATAGCCCACCTCGGAAGATCTCCCTCGGGTCGTCCACAAGCCGTGGGGCCACGAGCTGTGGTGGGCGCTCACCGACCGGTAGCGGCGAAGATCTTGAGAGTGACGGCCGGGCACCGGCTGTCCGTCCAGTACCACGAGGTCAAGGACGAGACGAGCTACCTCCTCTCCGGCCGGCTCCGGCTGTGGAAGGGGTCCAACGCCGGCGACCTGCGCTGTCAGGAGTCGGCGAGGGCTTCCGGTGGCGCAACCGGGTCGGCGAGGTGCACACGATTGAGGCGCTCGACGACGCCCAGGTGCTCGAGGTCTCGACGCCGGAGCTGGACGACGTCGTCCGGTTGACCGACCACTACGGCCGCGCGGGCGCCTCCGCGCCCTGACCCGCGGCCAGGTCGTGGGGGAGCAATCGGCGGCCGCGCCGCAGGAAGGCGTCGCGGGGGACGAGGCGGGGTACCCGGGTGCCACGATGCGGGGTCGGTTCGAGCTCGGGCTGGACGATGAGCTCCGTCGGTTCGTCGAGCGGGAGGCGGCCGCGGAGGGCGTCTCGGTCGCGGTCTACGTGCGCGAGGCGGTCCTCACGCGGCTCGTGCTCAGCCTCAAGGAGCGGCAGGACCCCGACCTGGAGCGCCTGCTGCGCCTCCGTGCGTCCCGGGGGGGCGCGATGCCCGGTGGTCCCGACCCGAATGTGGCCGCGGAGGTCCACGACCCCGAGCGGCTGCGCGCCCTCGCGGCGACGGGGCTCCTGGACTCCCCTCCCGAGGAGGCCTTCGACCGGCTCGCGCGCCTCGCGGCGGAGGCGCTCGCGGCCCCGACCGCAGCCGTGTCGCTCGTCGACGAGGAGCGGCAGTTCTTCAAGGCGGCCGTGGGCTTGGCCCCAGAGACCGCGGCCGAGCGCCAGACGACGCTCGACCGGTCGCTCTGCCAGTACGCCGTGGGGACGGGGCAGTCGGTCGTCGTCGAGGACGCGCGCGAGCACCCGGTGCTCCGTTCGAACGTGAGCGTGCTCGAGGACGGCCTCGTCGCCTACCTCGGGATGCCGCTGGCCGACGCCGACGGACACGTGCTCGGCACCCTCTGCGTCTGGGACTTCAAGCCACGTCGCTGGACCCAGGGGCACCTGCAGATCCTCGAGGACCTGGCGGGGTTGGCGTCGCAGCGCATCCGCGCGGCCGAGCAGGCCGGCGGCGGCGATCCGACGGCGTAGCGCGGCTCCTCACGCCGGGCTGGCCGCCGGTCGCGCGGCCGACGGTTGCCCGCTTGCTGTCCTCAGGAAGCGGTGGTTAGACCGATTGCTCTTGGGTACGTGTTACACCAATAAAAGATGATTGTCCCTCCGAACAACCCGTCGAGGCGGTGACCTCGACGCGCGCTCCCCAGCTCATCCCCGAGGCCGAAGCCGCCGCCGTCCGACCTCGCCTGCCGCCCGAGCCCGATCCGCCACCCGACGCTTCGCGCCTCTGGAGCGCCGTGCTCTCCGAAGCGACGTTCATCGTGCTGACCATGCTCGCCGACGCGCTGGCCGCCGCGGTCGCGGTCGCCGGCGCGCTCGTGTGGGCGTCGGCGGCCGGCGTCTCGTCCGTGGGAAGCGCACAGCTCTGGCTCTTCGTGCCCCTCCTGGTCGGCTGGCTGGTCCCCCGCGGCCTGTACCGGCGGCAGCTGCGCATCAGCTTCCTAGACGAGTGGGAGCCGCTCGAGACCGCCGCCGCCCTATGCGCCATCACGCTCCTGGCGATCATGCTCGTGCTCGGCGACCACCCGCGGCCGGGCGAGCTCGTGATCAGGTGTTGGCTGCTCGCCGCGGTGACCGTCCCGCTCGCGCGCCTAGGCCGCGCGCTGGTCCAGCGCCACGCCCGGCGGCGGTGCAAGGTGGGGACGCCGACGCTGATTCTGGGGGGCGGGCGCGTCGCGCACCAGATCGCGCGCCGGCTGCGCGAGCTCCCGGAGTACGGCCTGCGCCCCGTCGGGCTCCTCGACCGTGATCCGGCGCCCGCGCTCGCCGGCGACGACGGCGTGCCGGTGCTGGGGGAGCCGGCCGAGCTCGTCGACGTCACCCGCGCGACCGGGGCCCGGCACCTCATCGTCGCCTTCACGAGGTCGCGCGACGAGGAGCTCGTCCCCGTCGCCCGTGTCGGTCAGGAGATCGGCATGGCCGTGTCGCTCGTGCCGCGGTTCTTCGACAGCGTCGGCGCGCATGTGCGCGTCGAGCACCTGGGCGGACTGCCGCTAATGAACCTCCACCGCACGAACCCGTGCGGCTGGCAGTTCCTCGTCAAGCACGCGATGGACCGGACGCTCGCCGGCATCGGGCTCCTGCTGGCCGCGCCCCTTCTTCTCCTGCTCGCGCTCCTCGTCAGGATGAGCTCGCCGGGACCGATCTTCTTCCGCCAGCGGCGCATCGGTCGGGACGGTCAGCCGTTCGACCTGCTCAAGTTCCGCTCAATGCGCCTGCCCTCCGAGACGGGCCGGGCGTTCACCCTCAAGGCGGGCGCCGCCCCCGGCGGCGTCGAGGGCGAGGACCGGCGGACCCGCGTCGGGACGTTCATGCGCCGGACCTCGCTCGACGAGCTCCCGCAGCTGCTCAACGTCGTCCGCGGGGAGATGAGCCTCGTCGGGCCGCGCCCCGAACGCCCGGATTTCGTCGAGCTGTTCGAGATGCAGATCCGTCGGTACGGCGACCGCCACCGCGTCAAGGCCGGCATCACCGGCTGGGCACAGGTGCACGGACTGCGCGGGCAGACGTCGATCGCCGATCGCGCCGAGTGGGACAACTACTACATCGAGAACTGGTCGCTGCGGCTCGACCTGAAGATCCTGGCGCTCACTGTGCTCACGCTGTTCCGACGCAGCGAGGACTGAGCGCGACGCTCGGGCTGCCGCGCCAGGCACGCGATCTCGTAGACCTCCTCGCCGCCCGTGCGGAAGCGGCGGCACGCGGCCGGGAGGTCGAGCGTCGCCGGAAGCCCGCCGGCGAGCAGGCCGCGCACGTAGCGACCGTACGGCAACTGGTCGCGGCGCCCAGCTGCCGGCCGACGTCGTCGAGCGCGAGCCGATCCTGGTGCGCTGCGACTCGGCCGGCGCGACGCACGAGCTGCGTCGCCCCGTACCGGTCGGCGAGCGTCGAGGGCGACGCGCTCGTCCATCAGTACTGAATGGCGCGGTTCGCCGACCCGGCGCTGTTCACCGACCCGCTCACCGCGCCCTGCGCGAGTCGAGCGCTACCCGGACGGCTACGAGGCCCTGCTCCGGCTCGCCGCCCAGGTCGCCGATCCGGTCGCCTTCGGCGAGTGGCTCGGGGTCGCGCTCATGACCGGCGCCGGGCTGCTCGTGTTCCTCGTGACGCGCGAGCTCGTCACCTGGCGCCCGGCCGCGTGGATCGCCGCCGCCCTGTTCCTGGCGCTGCACGGCCACCGCTTCTACGGCGGCTTCCCGCGCGGCGGCTGCACGTCGTCGTGCTGCTCACGGTCCTGCTCGCGCGACACCCTGCCCCAACCGGCAACCGGCCGCGCCAGCGGGCGGCAACCAGGCCGCCGGACGCCACAACGCTCCGTCAACCCGCCGCCACGCCCACTCGCGCACCCGCACTTACCGAAACACCCCCGCACCCGCGGTCAAAAGCCGCCGGAAGCCGCTTGGTGCACGATCCGGGCTAGACCGCCGGTTCACAGTGCCGCACACGTGCGCCCGACCGCCGTTCAGCCTGCCGCGGGTGCACGAGCGACGGACGACGCGAACCGACCTCCTCGAGCGGCTCGCGGCGTCGCTCGTCGCCGCGCTGCTCGCGTCGGCGACCATCCTGGGCGGGGACGCCGGCGATCACATCCGCGTGCTCGACGACGCGCTCAATTTCGTTGGCGCCGGCGTTGCCCGGCCGCAACACGCCGGCCAGCGGCATCCCGCCGGCTGGCAGGTCGGGCGTGTCGAGGAACGCCAGCAGCGGGTGAAAGCCGAAGCCGCCCGTGAACGTCCCGGCCGCCCCGTTGTTGTCGGAATGCGTGGCGATCAGGGTGGCATCGATGTCGGTGACCAGCGGCCCGGCCGGCCGGGGTCTGTCCGATGTTCTGTGTGAGGTCGGGGTGATCGAACTGGCCTAGAGCGTCGGGTCGGCGGCGGCGGGAGCCCGGAGGGCGACCAGAGGCGGCGACCCGACGGGCGGGCCGAGAGAGGACCCCGTCACCATGCAGTTCATGCCGTCCAACCGGCGCCCCAGGCGCGGCGCCGACGATGCCCCCGAGGTGCCCGGGCCGGTCCGCGACCGGCTGGAGGGCCTGCTGCCCCCTGACGCCCTCGAGGAGGCGCTCCGGGGCTTGAAGGGCGAGCAGATTACGGGGCCCGGCGGCCTGCTCTCCCAGCTGGCGGGCCGGGTGGTGGAGAGCGCCTTGGGCGCCGAGCTGACCGAGCACCTGGGCTACCCACCCGGTCAGGCCCCGCCCGGCGGCGCCCCGAACGTCCGCAACGGCTCGACGCCGAAGACCCTGCAGACCGAGCTGGGGCCCGTCGAGGTGCGCACCCCGCGCGACCGCGACGCGACGTTCGAGCCGCAGCTCGTCGCCAAGCGTCAGACCCGCCTAGCCGGTCTGGATGACCGCGTGCTCGACCTCTACGCCGGCGGCATGACCGTCCGCGACATCGAGGCGCATTTGCAGGGCCTCTACGGCGTCCAGATCGGCCGGGACACGATTTCGCGGGTCACCGACGCCGTCCTCGACGACGTGGCCGCGTGGCGGTCGCGGCCGCTGGACCCCGTCTATCCCATCGTCTACTTCGATGCCCTGCACGTGAAGGTCCGCGAAGACCGCTCGGTGCGCACCCGCGCCTGTTACCTGGCCGTCGGCGTCACCGTCGAAGGCGACCGCGAGGCGCTCGGCCTGTGGTGGCAAGACACCGAAGGCGCGAAGTTCTGGCTGGCCGTCCTCAACGACCTGCACCGCCGCGGCGTCGCCGACGTCCTCATCGCCTGCGTCGACGGCCTCACCGGCTTTCCCGACGCGATCGCCGCCGTGTTTCCGCAGGCCTGGGTGCAGACCTGCATCGTCCACCAAATCCGCTCCTCGATGCGCTACGTCACCTACCGGGACCGAAAGCAGGTCGCCGCGGCCCTGCGGCCCGTCTACGGCGCCGCCAACGCCGACGACGCCCTCGTCGAGCTTGAGCGCTTTGACCAGGCATGGGGCGAGCGCTACCCGATGATCGCCGACGCCTGGAAGCGCGACTGGGAGCACATCACCCCGTTTCTCGCGCTACCCGACGCCCTCAGGCGCGTGGTCTACACCACAAACACCATCGAGGCGATGCACCGCCAGATCCGCAAGGCGATCAAGACCCGCGGCGCCTTCCCCGACGAACAAGCTGCGACCAAGCTCATCTACCTCGCCATCGAGCGCGCCGAGACGAAGTGGCGCTCGGCGCGCTCCTGGACAAGCGCTCTTGCCGCCCTCAAGATTCACTTCGGAGACCGACTTCCCGACTGACCACATCAACCAGTCGCCACGGCCTCACACACAGAAGGTCGGACACCCTCGGACGACCAGGTCGGCTCCGGCAGCGACAAGCAGACAGATCCCAATCAAGACACCCCGCAGGGGCCGAGGTGCTTGAAGTCATACCCGCCGCGGCCAAGCGACCGAGCTGATCACCGCGCCCGACGCAGCGCCCGCCCGCGGGCAAGCGTTCCGTCGACGACCCGGCTACCAACGCCGCTGAGTCTTACGTGGTGCTTGGAGCCCGGGCGGCCACGGTCAACCGGCAAAGCCCGGTCAAGGCCCCCTTGAAGAGCGCGGATGTGGCTGCCGTCGACCACCGACGCCGACCCGTCGATCGCGCCGGCGCCGTTGACCCGGTCAAGCAGCGCGCCGTGCAGGCGCTCCCAGACGCCGGCCCGCTGCCAGTCACGCAGGCGCCGCCACGCGGTGGTGCCTGAGCAGCCCAGCTCGCGTGGCAGGTGCGCCCACGCGATCCCCGTCACGAGCACGAAGACGATCGCGTTGAAGCACACCTGGTCGGGCACCGGCCGACGGCCCTGGCGCTCGGGCTGGCGAACAGGCGGGATCATCGGCTCGACGAGCTCCCACCGCTCGTCGCGGACCTCAAACACCGTCGCCATCGGCCACCTCCACGCGCGGCTTATGTCACCGCCCGTGGGGTTCGCCCCCGCGACCCCGAAGTCCTTTCTGCAACAGGCTCTTAAGCCGCCGACCTCGCCCAGACCACGCGCCGCCTCGCTCCCGGCAGCCGCCTCAGGAGACAGGGCGCTATGGCCCGGTGCGTGAGCAACGCCTGCGCACCAGTCGCGGACTGCACGTAGAGCTCGGCGTTGCCCCGATCACCTGGGCCACCAGCCGACCCGTCGATGCGGGTTCGGCTCGCGTCACCCGCGATGGCCTCATCCCCCTCCACGACCCCGACCACGCGCTCGAGGCCCTCCTCGCCCACCTTAGGTGGCGCACGGTCTTCAGCGCTTTGTGGCGCGACGACGAGCTCGGCGCCCGGCGCAGCGCGGTGACGAGTGCCGCGAAAGCGCGGCGCTCGCACCCGGCGATCCGCAACCGGAGGGTGCGGCCC
>JALYMN010000015.1 GCA_030773675.1 Actinomycetota bacterium | reverse complement strand
GACCATCAGCGCGACCAGGTCCAGTCCGCTCAGGTCGGCCGACAGCAGCTCGGCCAGCGCGGTCTCGGTCTGCGCGACGAACTTGCGCGACACCGCAGACTTGCTCGTGCTTTTGGCCGTGGCGGTGACCTGCTCACCGACCGGCTCCAACCCGACCTGGCCGTAACGGCGACTCGACAACCCGGCGAGCATCTTCTCCATCGCCAGCCGGCCGAGCAGCTCGGTGCCGGTGAACAGCTCATAGGCCGGCACCGGCAGCTCACCCGAGCCGTCCGCGGCGCGGCCCCGCGGGCGCTCGACTGGCACCCGCCGCCCGCCGAGCGTCACGGACCCGCGCTCCCGGCCGTGCCGGACTGCGGTCCGCGCCCCGTCGTGCTTGCCCTTCGGCCCGGCCAGTGCCGTCACGTCGGCGTCCATCAGCGCGGTCATCACCTGCAGACCGGCGCCGACCGCCAACGCCAGCAGTCCCTCGCGCATGTCGGCGGCGACCTCGGCCATGACGACGTTCACGTGCTCCGGCACGGTCAGTTCGAGCGCGTCGGGCGTGTCGATCTTGCTGTTCTGGTAGGTCTTGCGCACGGCGGTCCCCTTCTTGAAGCGGTGTCTTGGCGGACGCCCAACACCTACCTCACGGCAGGAGTCGAGCAGGGGACCGCCACCTCAAGTTCTAACGAGACCCGGGAGTGCGCCCAGCGAACGGGAGGGGTCGCGACGATGAAGACGTGATCTGACTCGTTCTGAAGCTCGTCGTCGCCAGCCGGTGCGAGTCCGGTCCGGGTAGCCGCCAGGGGGCCCGGTAGCAGGCTGCCGGCGTCGGAGGGAAACGTCCGGCGTCGAAGCGCAGCGTCAAGAGCCCTTCAAGGGGGAGCGACTGAGCGGTCCGCAGCATCACGCGAAGCCTGCCGCGCCGTGAACGTGCCCGCGCAAGCGGGAGCAGGGAGAGCCGAGCCCCGTCCTTCAGGGCGAAGGCCATGGAAGCGGTGAAGAACCTGGAGAGCAGCCGTCAGGAACTCCCCGGCGTAGAGGGCGCGGAACGTTCAGAAGGTGACGGCGGGAACTGGGGAGGCCGTCCCCGGACCAGCGACTGCGGACAGACGCTGGAGCGTGGCGCTCTATAACCGGTGATGAGCCGGGAAGTGGGCTGTCATCCGGGTCGGCGTCGGAGGCGGCCGTAGTACCGCTCGAGCCGGATGGACAACACAACCGCCGGTGAAGGGAAGGGCCGCTACTTCGTCCACGCGCAGGATGACAAGGAGTGGCCGGTGAGTGCCGTCGTGGCTAGTCCCACCCTCGGGGTCGAGCGTCCGCTCGATCCGGTCCGTGCTTTGCAGCATGCGCTTTACCGGGCGGCCAAGGCTGATCCCGGGCGACGATTCCACGCGCTGTATGACAAGGTCCTCCGCAGGGACGTCTTGCAGCGGGCGTGGTGGCTGGTGCGCCGCAACAACGGCGCGCCTGGCATCGACCAACTCACGTTGGCCGACGTCGAGGAGTACGGGGTGACCCGGCTGCTCGACGAACTGGAAGCGGAGCTGAAGGCGGGGTCGTATCGCCCGTTGCCCGCGCGTCGGGTGTTCATCCCGAAGCCGGGCAGCAACGAGCAGCGTCCCCTGTCGATCCCTTCGGTCCGGGACCGGATCGTGCAGGCCGCAGTGAAGATCGTGCTTGAGCCGGTCTTCGAAGCGGACTTCTTGCCGTGCTCGTTCTGCCCGAAGCGCGCGGCGCACGATGGCTTGCAGGTGCTCCTGGACGAGTCGTTCCGGGGCAAGCAGTGGGTGGTGGAGACGGATGTGGCCGACTGCTTCGGCTCGATTCCGCACGCTGGGTTGATGTCCGCGGTCGAGGAACGCATCAGTGACCGGCGGCTGCTCGCACTGCTGCGCGCGTTCTTGCGCGCGGGAGTGATGGAACAGGGCTCGGTCGCACGGCCGGTGACCGGCACCCCGCAAGGAGGGGTGGTGTCCCCGCTGCTCGCCAACGTCTATCTGCACCGGCTCGACCGGGCGTGGCGAGGCGCGTACGGGACGCTGGTTCGCTATGCCGACGATGCGCTGGTGATGTGCCGGTCCCAGGGGCAGGCGGTGGCCGCGCTCGCGCGGCTGACGGCGCTGCTCGCCGACCTCGGGTTGGAACCGAAGGCGGCCAAGACCCGGATCGTGCACCTGACCGTCGGTGGCGAGGGAGTGGACTTCCTCGGCTTCCATCACCGGTTGGTGCGCTCCCGGGCCAGGCGCGGGACCGGCGGGTTCACCTACCTAGCCAGATGGCCATCGCGCAAGGCGGAGCAGCATGCCCGCGACCGCATCCGCTTCATGACGATGCGATCTCGGCTGGCCGCTCCTGTCGAACAAGTCGTGCAGGAGATGAATCTGTTCCTGCGCGGGTGGTCGGGCTACTTTCGTTACGGAAACTCTGCCCACGCGTTCGACAAGATCAGAAGATACGCGCTGATGCGCCTCGCCCTGTTCCTCGCGAAACGACATCAACGCGGCCGAGCGTGGGGATTCGCCCAGATCTATCGATCACCCAACGACCTCGGCCTGGTCTCACTCACTGGCATCGTCGTCGCACCCCGGCCCAACCGGGCCTGGCGGGCAACGGTCGAACGCTCCCGGTGAAGGGCGTCGGTGAGCCGTGTGCGGGAGAACCGCACGCACGGTTCGACGGGCGGGGGCTGGAAACGGAACGCG
>JALYMN010000014.1 GCA_030773675.1 Actinomycetota bacterium | reverse complement strand
CCGCTGGCGCGGAGATCGGAACCCCTGAGAACGTGACTGCCACCCTCACCGCCCCTGCCGTGCCCGCGCCGGGCAGCGACACCACCGTCGTGCTGCCCGAGGGCGAGCCCCTCGTGGTCGCCCCGGTGAGCGGCAAGGCCGCCGCCGCCGCGAAGCGCACCGCCACCCGCAAGTCGGTGGAGGAGGCGTCCGCGCCGACCGAGGCCCCGGTCGACCCCGCCCTGGTCCCCGTCCCCGAGGACGACGAGCCGGTCGCTGCGGCGACGGCGACCGTCGTGCCCGAGGACGAGAAGCCGCTGGCGCTAGACGAGCCGCCGCCCGGCATCGACCTGGTCAAGGCCTACCTGCGCGAGATCGGCAAGGTCGCGCTGCTCACCGCCGTCGAGGAGGTCGAGCTCAGCAAGCGCATCGAGGCCGGCCTATTCGCGGCGGAGAAGCTGCGCCAGCACGCCGACGGCGAGGCGAAGCTGCCGGTGGCGCTGCGCCGCGACCTGGACTGGATCGCCCGGGACGGCGAGCGCGCAAAGCGCCACCTGCTCGAGGCCAACCTGCGGCTCGTCGTGTCGCTGGCCAAGCGCTACCAGGGCCGTGGCCTCGACCTGCTCGACCTGGTGCAGGAGGGCAACCTCGGTCTCGTCCGCGCCGTCGAGAAGTTCGACTACACGAAGGGCTACAAGTTCTCGACATACGCGACCTGGTGGATCCGTCAGGCCCTGCAGCGCGCGCTGGCCGACCAGGGGCGCACCATCCGCGTCCCGGTGCACATGGCGGAGCTCATCACCAAGGTCACCCGCGTGCGCCGCGAGCTGACGCAGTCGCTGGGCCGCGAGCCGCTGTCCGAGGAGATCGCCGCTCCGCTCGACATGACCGCCGCCAAGGTCGAGGAGATCCTCGGCTACGGCCGCGACACCCTGTCCCTGGAGAGCCCGGTCGGCGACGACGAGGCCGTTCTGGGCGACTTCATCACCGACAGCGACAGCCCCGACCCGGTCGCCGCCGTCGAGATGCAGATGATGCAGGGGCAGCTGTCGCAGGTGCTCGCCGGCCTGCCGGCCCGCTCGGCCACCGTCATGCGCATGCGGTTCGGCCTGGACGACGGTCGCGCCCGCACGCTCGACGAGGTCGGCCGGCACCTCGGCCTGACCCGCGAGCGGATCCGCCAGATCGAGCGCGACACGCTCGCCGAGCTGCGCCAGGGCGGCAACGCCGAGGCGCTGCGGGAGTTCGTCGCCTAGTATCCGACGGCGCAGGGCCGCGTCGCGGGGCCTCGTCCCCGCACCGCTGGGCGCAGACAGGCGCGCGGGCCGACCTGTCGGTCGGGGGTACGGGGAGGACCATGAGTGCCGCCACCTGGGCCGCCCGTCCTCTGGAGCCCACGCCGCCCCCGATCGACCCGTCCGCCCCGGTGCCCGACGACCCGGGCGAGCTCGAGGAGCCGGGGCTGCTCCCGCCGGCACCGGTCGAGTCCGCCGTGCCCGCGCCCAGCCGCCCGGCGCCGACCGAGCCGGAACCTGCCTGAGCCCGGTGAAGGATCAGGCGACGTCCCCGACCAAGAGGCATGGCCTTGACCCCGTCCGAGTCCCGGCAGAACACCACCTTCCCAAGCAGCTCCGGCACCGCCCACGGCTACCTCGCCCTGCCGCCGAGCGGCCGCGGGCCCGGGGTGATCGTCATCCGGGAGTGGTGGGGTCTCGACCACATCGCCGGCGTCTGCGACCGGCTGGCCGGCGAGGGCTTCGTCGCGCTCGCGCCCGACCTGGACGGCGGCACGACCAGCACGACGCCGAGGAGGCCGGGCGGGCTGATGATGGAGCTGCCCGTCGAGCAGGCCGCCGCGGACCTCGGCCCGAGCCGTCGACTTCCTGCTCGGGCACGAGGCCGTCACCTTACGACGGTCGGCGCGGTCGGGTTCTGCATGGGCGGCGGGTTCGTGCTGCTGCTCGCCGCGCAGCAGGCCGCCGCCGTGCCGTCCTACGGCGTGGGTCCGGCCGTGCCCGACACCTTCAAGGGCCTGACCGCCGCCGTCCTCGGCCACTACGGCGAACGCGACGACTTCTACCCGGCCGACCAGGCTGCGCGCAGGAGCAGCAGATCCGCGAGGAGTCGGGGCGCCGAGGTCACCCACTACTACGACGCCGGGCACGCCTTTACGACGCCGGGCACGCCTTCCACAACGACACGAACAAGATGAGCACTTAGTCGCCCGAGGACGCCCAGCTGGCCTGGACCCGCACCGTCGACGTCTTCAGGCAGAAGCTGGCCTGAGCTCCCGGGCACGGGCGACGGGGCGGCACGGCCCCGAGGCCTCTTCTCGTGAGGGGTGCGGCATCAGGTCATGGAAGGCGCCTCAAGGCCCGAGCGCCGGCGAGGGGCAGCGCCGGAAGGACCTGGCGCTGCGCCCCGCCCCCCGGCACGAACTCAGCCGTCGGCGCGCACCCACGCGGTGGTCGACTTCTTGCGCTGGCCCGCCGACGGGGCGTGCCCGCCACCCGCACCCCCGCCCGCGCCGGCGAGCCACTCGCGCTGGGTCGCCAGCTGCTGCTCGAGGTCGGTGGTCGGCCGGCCCGCCGCCTGCGCCTTGGCCAGCTTCTCCTCGAGCTCCGCGACGCGCTCACGCAGCTTGACGGTGAAGGTGCTCTCCACGGGGCGGGCGTGCACCGACCCGGCCTCGCGGATGCGCTGCTCGACCGCGCCCATGCGGTCCTCGAGCGAGCGCATGACGTCGCGGGGGACCTTGCCGGCGGCCTCCCAGCGGTCCTGCAGCGTGCGCAGCTGCGCCTTCGCCCGGTCGAGTCCCTTGGACGGGTCGATCTTCTCCGCCTCGGCGAGGATGTCCTCCTTCACCTTCTGGTTGCCGCGGAACTCCTCGTCCTGCGCGGCGAACTGCGCGTTGCGGGCGGCGAAGAAGCTGTCCTGCGCGGCCTTGAACTGCTGCCACAGCGTGTCCTCGACCTCGCGGGGCGCACGGCCGGCGGTCTTCCACTCCTGCATGAGCTGCTTGTACCGGTCGGCCGTGGCCCGCCAGTCGGTCGAGCCGGACAGCGCCTCGGCCTCGGCCACGAGGCGCTCCTTGCGCCCCTTGGACACCTCGCGCTGCTGCTCGAGCGCGCCGAAGTGCGCCGTACGCCGCTCGGCGAAGCGCTTGCGGGACGCCGCGACCCGCTGCCAGAGCTCGTCGTCGGTCTTGCGGTCGACGCCGGTGACCTTCTTCCAGTCCTCACCGATGGTGCGGAGCCGCTCGCCGGCCGCCTTCCACTCCGAGCTGCCGGCGAGCTGCTCGGCCTCCTCGGCGAGAGCGCCCTTGGCCTCGACCGCGCGGGCCCGCTCCTCGGCCCGCTGCGCCTTCGCCGCCTCGGCCGCCTCGGCCGTCTTCTCCACGAGCGCGTCGACGCGGCGCTCGAGCGCGGCGAGGTCACCGACGGCGGCGGCGGCCGGCACCTGCTGCTTGAGCCTGGCCGCGCTGCTGGCCACCTGCCGCGGGTCGCCGACGCCGGAGCGCAGCCGCTGCTCGAGCAGCTGCACCTCGGTGGCGAGCTGCTCGTAGCGGCGCACGAAGTGCGCCATGCCCTCCTCGGGAGCGCCCGCGTGCCAGGAGCCGACCGCGCGCTCGCCGTCGGCCGTCCTGACGTACACGGTGCCGTCCTCGGCGACCCTGCCCCACTCGCTCATGCCACTCCCAGTCACAGTGCTGTCCACCCATCCTCGCCCATGGCCGGCTCGGCGCGGCAGCGGCGGCACGGCGCGGCCCGCGACCCGCCGAGCAGTGCGCGCG
>JALYMN010000013.1 GCA_030773675.1 Actinomycetota bacterium | reverse complement strand
CACCCGGGCGGGGCCCGCGCTGACCGCCCTCAGGCGCGGCCCCTCGCCCGCGCCCGAGGGGCCGACGGCACCCTCGCGGCCGACCACGGCGACGGCCACCGGGCTCCCGCTCGCCGCGGCCTGCACGGCGAGCACGCCGTCGAGCGGGAAGTGGACGCGCTGGACCGGCTGGCCGCTCTGCTGCACGACCGCGGCCGAGGGCAGGTGCACGACCTCGCCGGCGCCGAGCAGCGCGGCAGCGGCGTCGTCCGGGAGAGCGTCGAGCAGGTGTTGCCGCTCAACGGCGTGCCCCGCGTGCCCCTGCCGGAGTCCCGTCGGCCTGCCCGCCGCTCACGGCGCGTGACCCGCCGGGAGCTCCGCCACGGTCACGGGTCCCTGTGCTCCACGGACTCCCGCTCCCACCCCGACGGCGACGCAACCACGCACGCACCAGCTTGTCGGGGTGCGCCGCGTCACGCCAGGTGGAGGACGCGCGCGAGCAGGTCCTGCACCCGCGCGTCGACCTCGTCGACGATGCGCCGCACCGTGTCGACGTCCTGGCCCTTGGGATCGTCGAGCGGCCAGTCCTCGTAGGTCTTCCCCGGGAACACCGGGCAGGTCTCGCCGCAGCCCATGGTGACGACGACGTCCGCCTCGCGCACGCCCTGCGGCGTGAGCTGCCGCGGCGCCTCTCCGGCCGTGGACAGGCCGCGCTCGCGCAGGACCTGCACCACGGCCGGGTTGAGGCTGTCGCCCGGCTCGCTGCCTGCAGACCGCACGTCGGCACGGCCCCGCGCGTGGTGCGCGGCGAGCACTTTCGCCGCGAGACTGCGTCCGCCGTTGTGGACGCAGGCGAACAGGATCACGGGGACGGTCATCGGCGCTCCTCCGGGCGGACGGGGGCAGGGTCGGCGTCGACGACCCGGTCGGCGAGCCAGCGGGCGTCGGGGTAGAGCGCGCGGACGGCGGCCACCGCGAGCGCGGCCCCGACGAGCTGCGCCAGCACGAACCCCGGCGCCGACGCCGGCGCGATGCCGGCAAAGGTGTCGGTCAAGGTGCGCGCCACGGTGATCGCGGGGTTCGCGAACGACGTCGAGGACGTGAACCAGTAGGCCGCGGTGATGTAGCCGCCGACGGCGTACGCCAGGTGGGCGGTGCGACCGGACCGCACCACGCCGAAAACGACGAGGAGCAGACCCGCGGTGGCGACCACCTCACCGAGCCACAGGCCGCCGCCGGTGCGCGTCGTGCTGCTGGGGTCGACGGCGGGCAGCCCGAACATGAGGTGGGCGAGCACGACGCCGGCGCAGCACCCGGCGACCTGGGCGGCGACGACCGCCGCGGCCGCGCGGGTCGACAGGGCCCCGAGGACACGCTCCGCTAGGGTGACCGCCGGGTTGAAGGCCGCGGACACCGGGCCGAGAGCGAGGATCAGCGCGACGAGGACGGCGCCGGTCACGAGGCTGTTCTCCAGCAGCTGCAGACCGACCTGACCGGGCGACAGGCGCTCCGCGGCGATCCCCGAGCCGACGACGGTCGCGGCGAGCAGCGTGCTGCCGATCAACTCGGCCAGCGCCCTGCGCCACAGGGGGAGCGGCACGTCAGCAGCAGGTCGGGTCGAGGAGCCGGCACAGCGCGCCGAGGGACTCCAGACGCGGCCGGTAGTGCACGTTCGTGCCCCTGCGGGTGCCCTCGACGAGACCGGCGTCGCGCAGCTGCTTGAGGTGGTGGCTTGCCGTGGCCTCGGTGACGCCCACGGCCGGCGCGAGGTCGCAGGTGCACGCGCCCTGCTCGGACTCGGCCAGGATGATCGACATGAGCCGGACCCGCACCGGGTCGGCGAGCGCCTTCAGACGCAGCGCGATCGCCAGCGCGTCGTCCTCCCCGAGCGGTCCGGAGGCCAGGGTGGCGCAGCGCGCGGGCGCGCTGGTGTCCAGCACGGGGAGCGGCTTCGGCATGTTGGCATCCTGCAACACCGTTCGACATAAGTCGAGCCCGGGGTTGACGGGGGGCTGGCGGCTGCGCAGACTCAGGTGTTCGACGTACGTCTAACCTGGAGCCGTCCAATGACCGCTGCGACCGATCCGACCGCCGTCGCCCCCGCCCCTGCCCCGACACCCGCCACCGGCCGGGTGCAGCTCGCGCTCGACGTGGACGACCTCGCCGCGGCCGTCGCCTTCTACACCCGGCTGCTCGGCACGCCGCCGGCGAAGCTGCGCCCCGGCTACGCGAACTTCGCCGTGGCAGCGCCGCCGCTCAAGCTGGTCCTGCTCGAGAACCCCGGCCGGGGCGGCGGACTGAACCACCTGGGCGTCGAGGTCCCGGACCCCGAGACGGTGCGCGCGGAGATCGCGCGGCTCGGCGAGGGCCTGGTCGGCGAGGAGGAGCGGGCGACGACCTGCTGCTTCGCGACGCAGGACAAGGTCTGGGTGACGGCGCCGGACGGCGAGCGGTGGGAGGTTTACACGGTGCTCGCGGACAGCCCGACGTTCGGCAGCAGCCCGCGCACGGCGGGCCCCGAGCCCGCGGGCGAGCAGGGTCAGGCGGACGCGACCTGCTGCGCGGACGCGGCGCCGTCCTGCTGCTGACGCCTCGAGGGCGCACGACGGGGCCGTCTCTCGACCTGGGCGCGCCCGGTTGGGTTCGAACCAACGACCTGCCGCTTAGAAGGCGGCTGCTCTGTCCAGCTGAGCTACGAGCGCCTGCGCGGAGCCATCCTCGCGCAGCCACTGTCGCCGAGCGGTGCGGGGGAGTCCAGGACGCGACGGAGAGGCCCGTCTCCGGGCGGCTACCACCCGCCGCCGACGGTCCTCGCGCGTCCACAGCCGGACGCGCAGGCGTGCCGGAGGGCCGGCGGGAGGAGCAGGGTCGGGCTGCGCGGCGGGAGGTCCGCCGCCCGACCGCGGAGGTTCCCGTGCACGAGCCCCTCATCACCGTCATCGGCAACGTCGGCGTCGTCCCCGTCCTGCGGACGGTCGCGAACGGCACCAGCGTCGCCGGGTTCCGGATCGCGTCCACCCGCCGTCAACAGGACAGGGAGACGGGGGAGTGGTCCGACGGCGAGACGCTGTGGTTCGGCGTCACCTGCTGGCGCACCCTGGCGCAGCACTGCGCGGAGTCCCTGCGCAAGGGCGACCGGGTGGTGGTCCACGGGCGGCTGGTAGGCCGGTCGTGGCGCACGGACAACGGCGAGGAGCGCACCGGCATGGAGATCGACGCCATCACCGTCGGCTACGACCTCACCCGGACGGCGGCGGCACCGCTGCGATCGGGGGCGCCGGCCGCGCCCGACCAGGAGGAGCCGCCCGCGCCCGCAACGACGAGTGCCCCGGGCGACCTGCCGCACGGGGAGCCGCTGCGCGGCGCGGCCTGACCGCGGC
>JALYMN010000012.1 GCA_030773675.1 Actinomycetota bacterium | reverse complement strand
GGAGGAAGCAGATGGAGCCGAGCGCGCCCAGCCGAGTCCTCGTCGTCGCCCATCGCACCGCGGGGACGCCTCCCCTCCTCGAGGCCGTCCGCGAGCGTGCTGCCCGCGGTTCCGCCACGTTCACGCTGCTCGTCCCGCGCAGTCCCCACGCGCGGCACCACTTCGTCGACCCCGAGGACACAGTGGCCGAGGAGGCCGAGCTCGTCCTCGCGCTCGCCCTGCCGCTGCTCGAGGAGGCCGCCGGCAGCCACGTGGAGGGCATCATCGGTGACTCTGAGCCGCTGGAGGCCATCCAGGACGCGGTGAGCGTTCACGGCTTCGACGAGATCATCGTCTCGATATTGCCCGCGCGGGTGTCGCGCTGGCTGCGCATGGACCTGCCGAGCAAGCTGTCGGGGCTCGGGCATGTGGTGACTACGGTGACGGCGAGCGCCGGCGATCTTGGAGAGGGCTAGGCCTCGTCGCATCGAGCAGTGCCGAGCAACAATGATGGGCGTGGTGGTGGCCGGAACGTCGTTCTGGCCACCACGCTCGTCCCGACCTGATCAGCTGCAGATCAGGTCACGTGCCCCCTCCTCGGAACTCCGAGGCGGGCACGGACTTGATGGTGCCAGCGTTCTGGACGCCGGCCTGGCTCAGCACCTTGTCGGCGAATGAGGGATAGACCGCGTCGTCGGGCGGTGCCTGCGCGATCGCCTTGATCTCGGTCAGGAACACCGCCTCCCTGTCGAGGAGGCGCTGCACCTTCGAGTCCTTCGGGGTGAAGGGCAGCTCCAAACGGATGTCCTGCGGGTTGCCGCCCTGGTCGAGCGGCCACTCCTTGCGGAACGAATTCCACATCTCGCGCAAGCTGTACCCCTGGGTCTGCGCGACCGCCATCCGGGCGACCTCCATCGTTCTTGGGGTCCGCATAGAACTGCTGCGCCTCGAGCTCAGCCTTGAGCCACCCCTCGACGACATCCGGCCGCTTGTCGATGAGCTCCTTGGACATGAGGAGGAAAGCGCTGGTCCGCAGATCGTTCATGTTGCCCGTGGCCACGCGGCGGGCGAGACCCTCCTCGACGAGCTTTGCAGCGGGGGGCTCCCAGATCGAGGCGGCGTCGAGCTTGCCGGTCTCAAAGCTCGAGAGGATGACCTCGAAGCTCTGGTTGAGGTAGGACGCCGGCCTGACCTTGAGCTGCTCGAAGCTCTCGCGGGCAAAGCGGTCGCTGCAGCTGCCGTGCGGGCTGGCCACCCTCTTGCCGTCCATCCACTTGACCGCTTCCTGCTGAGTTCTGAACGCGGGAGCGTCCTTTCGGACGACCATCGTGTGGCACTGATCGTGGCTGAGGCCGAGCGTCCCGACGATGCGGATGTCGCGGATGTTGGGCTTTGTCGTCGCCGTGATCGACGGCATGTCGCCCGCGTAGCCGATCTGCTGCTTGCCGGCCAGCATCTGGCTGGTGATGATCGATCCCTGCAGGCCGGTCTGGAAGTTCACCGTCTACCCTTCTGGGAGGTGCTTCTTACAGAACTTCTTCTCGTTCATCACCACCCCAGAGAACGCCGCCGTGTAGTACGGCTGATACCGATGGTGAGGTTGATCGGGTCGCCCTCCTCGCCGAACCCACCCCCACCGGAACCGGCTGGCCCGCAAGCGGCCGCGACCGCTCCGGTGACGGCAATCGCGACACCAGAAAGTACTGCCCTGAACCTCATGCGGCTCTCCTCCTCATTTGCCTCTCCTCTCCCCGCCATGTTGGCTTCGCCCAGCGATCCGTGTCAGCTCCAGCGATCGCCCGACAGACTCGTGGCTCTCCAGACGTGTCGAAGGCGGACTGGCACAGCACAGAGCGACTGCAGGCCAGCAAGATAGTCAAAGTTTCGTCCCTCGCTGAAAGCGTCACCCAGGTGACGCTTAGCGCTCGCCAACGAGTCGGGGGGCGATCAGGATCGTTGCCGAGCTGTCAACTGCGTGACACTTGCTACCGCTCACGGGCGTCGGCTGCTATCCGTACGACACACAGAGTCCCAAGCCCCGTACAACGGTCGCGAAGGGACTGCGCTGCCAGCTATGAACCAGCGACTGGTCGGTGACGTCCGCGCAAAGCGGAGAAAGCAGGGAGCCCGTCATGCAGGAGCAAACGCCCGACAAGCAGCGCAGCGACCGCGATGGTCAGACGGGGGCTCCCCGCAGAAAGGTCACCATCAGACAGCTCCTTGAGAAGAAGGCGAGGGGCGAGCGGATCACCTCGATCGGCGTCTATGACTCGCCCATGGCCGCGATCGCCGACCGGGTCGGCTTCGATCTGCTGATCATTGGCAACGCTGGGCCGATGTCGCTGCTGGGTCACAGCGACCCGACCACCGTGACGTTCGAGGAGCAGCTCATCCTCACCCGCGCCGTGAGCCGCGTCGCGCGGTACGGGCTCATCGTCGCGCACCTTCCGTACATGAGCTACCACGCCTCGAAGGCGCAGGCGATCACGAGCGCCGCCAGGATGATCAGCGAGGGCGGTGCGGACGTCGTGAAGTGCGAGGGCAACCGCTACACCGCGGAGTACGTGGCGGAGATCGTCCGCGCCGGCATCCCCGTCATGGGCCACATGGGCATGCAGGCCTCGCGCCGGACGGAGCAGAGCGGCTTCGGCGTCAAGGGTCGTACGGCGGAGGACGCCCTGCAAATCGTCGACAGCACCCGCGCGTTCGCCGAGGCCGGCGCGTTCGCCTTCATCGTCGAGCACGTCCCCGTCGAGGTCACCCGCAACCTCAGCGAGTCGCTCTCCACCCCGATCATCAGCCTCGGCGCGGCGCCCGACGCGGACGGCATCTACCACATCAGCGGTGACGTGGTCGGCTACAGCGCGTTCCCCATCCCGCCCAACCGCGGAAGCTTCGCCGACGTGCGCCCCATCATCGAGCAGGCCCTGGGCGACTACCGGCGCGAGGTCGAGGCCGGGACGTACCCGCCCGCCGAGGGGGCCTATCACATGCCCGACGGCGAGCGCGAGCGGTTCCTGCAGCTCGCGCCCACGCAGCCGGCGTCACCCTCGTCGGTCGACAGCGTCAGGCAGGAGGCGTGAGCATGCGCGGAGACGTCCGTCTGGAACTCATCCCCATCGCTGGCTTCGAGGAGCAGGTCGCGCAGCTTCCGCCGCACGCGGTCGTACCGGTGACCTGCTCCCCCACCGTCGGCATCGAGGCGACACTGCGTAGCAGTGCGTACCTGCTCGAGGCCGGCCATCGGCCCGTCCCCCACATCGCCGCGCGCATGGTGGCGGGCCCCGGCCACCTGCGCGAGATCATCCGTCAGCTGAACGACCTGGACCTGAGGGAGATCTTCGTGGTCGGCGGGGACATCAAGGACCGCGTCGGACCCTGGGAAGGCGGCGGCGAGCTGCTGGAGGAGTTGGCGACGTTCGAGCACCACATCGAGCGGATCGGCGTCCCCTCGTATCCCGAGACGCACCCGCTCATCGAGCGCGGCGCCCTCACGGCCATCCTCAAGGCCAAGCAGCCGCACGCCGCTCACACCGTCTCGCAGATCTGCTTCGACCCCGACACCATCCTCGCCTGGATCGCCGACATCCGCAGCCAGGGCGTCACCCTGCCCGTGTATGTCGGCATCCCGGGGCCCATGGAGGTCAGGAAGCTGCTGGCCACCTCACTGCGAATCGGGGTTGGGGCGTCGGCCCGGTTTCTGAGCAAGCAGCGCGGGCTGGCCGCAAAGCTGCTGTCGCGCTACCGGCCCGACGACCTGGTCAACAGGCTGGCGCCGTACATGGACGATCCCGACTACGGGATCGCCGGATTCCACGTCAACACCTTCAATCAGGTCAAGGCGACGACCGAGTGGCTCGAGGCGATGAACCGGCCCGACCTCAAGGCGGCGACGTAAGCGGCGGCGGGGGGCGCGGGCGGCTTCTCGTGTCGGCGTGGGGCATGTCCACGCACGGCAGGAGCCGCATCCTGCTCCACCGAGAACCGCCTGCTGACGCGGCCGGTGGTTGACGGCGG
>JALYMN010000011.1 GCA_030773675.1 Actinomycetota bacterium | reverse complement strand
TGGTCGCCCTCGTCCGAGCCGGCGCCCGGTTCGAGAAAGGCAAGCTCGTCGAACGACCCGACACCTCAGGAGGTGAGCAGCAAGCCGCGTGACACGCCGATCCACAGGTCTTGACTATTGCTCGTCCGCACGGGGACGGCCCCCTTGGCCCCGTAGGTTGAGGAGATGGCGCCTGCCGCGGTGCGCGGGCGCGCTGGTAGGGGTGTCGGCGGCCTAGGGGTGGCGTGGCGGCTGTCGTCGGCAGTCGGTCATACGGTGTCGCCAGTATTCCAAGGTGACTCCTCCTTGTGTGCTAGCCCTCGATCTGGACCTCGTACACCTCAGCCGGCTCGAGCGACGCTGCCAGTTCAGTTGCCGGCGGCCCTGTACTGCTCGACGACCCCGGCGCTGATGCGCCCGCGCGGGGAGACCTGGACCCCGTTGGCCTCCGCCCAACTGCGCACGGCCTTCGGGTCCACCTCGTTGCTCGTCCGCTGCTTGGGAGCGGCCGACCGGCCACTGCGGCCCCAGGTCGAGCCGCCCAGGGAGCGGGCGACCGAGATGAACGGTGCCAGGACCTCGCGCAGGTCAGCGGCGTGCTCCTCGTTCAGGTCGATCTCGTACTGCTGGGCGTCCAGACCGAACGTGAGGGTCTCGGATGCCACCGAGCCGTCGATGTCGTCCTCGAGCCTGGTCACTACCTTCTGCGCCATGCGTACTCCTGCTTGGGATCGATGTTCTCGGTAGCGTAGGCAAGATTCTCCTTGACGCAAACTGGCGCGAGAGTGGGCCTGCTCACGGACGGACACAAGGGCCGGGTGCTGCCAGACTTTGGCTTCGTTCTGCATGGGGAGCCGCCGTGACGACAGCTGCAAGGCTCGAGGCGAACCGACGAAACGCGCAGTCCTTGACCGGCCCGCGGACAGCTGCGGGCAAGGCGGTGGCGAGGCAGAATGCGGTCAAGCACGGGCTCAGCAGCCGCCTGGCGGTCGCCATCCCGACCGGGCCCTTCGTGGAGGACGCGGAGGAGGTCCAGCAGTTCGTCGAGCAGGTCGTCGCAGAGCTGGATCCGCAGACCGTGCAGGAGCAGGCGACGATGAAGGGCGGCTCCGTGATGAGCCGCGGTCCTCCGCCGCGCCCTGCTCGAGGGCGATTGGGACGTGCCTCGATGAAGGGCGGCTCCGTGATGAGCCGCGGTATGTCCGGCACGCTCTGCGCCAGCTCGGCGATGTAGCCGCCTCGATGAAGGGCGGCTCCGTGATGAGTCGCGGTGCGCAGCCCGGCAACTTCCACGTCGGCGTCGCGCTGCCTCGATGAAGGGCGGCTCCGTGATGAGCCGCGGTGGGCTCACACGGCGACCACCGCCACCGCCGTTGCCGCCTCGATGAAGGGCGGCTCCGTGATGAGCCGCGGTGGCCGAGGTCGAGCACGATGCGGGTATGCGGCGGCAGGCCTCGATGAAGGGCGGCTCCGTGATGAGCCGCGGTCCTTGCCGCGCGGCTTGAGCGGGAACACCGGCCAGCCGCCTCGATGAAGGGCGGCTCCGTGATGAGCCGCGGTTGACGTAGGTGGTCCAGTCGGCGTCGCTGAAGTAGCGGCCTCGATGAAGGGCGGCTCCGTGATGAGCCGCGGTGTGACCATCGCCGTGGCCGGCGACACCGGGTCGCTGCCTCGATGAAGGGCGGCTCCGTGATGAGCCGCGGTGCGACGGGACCACCGGGACGGTAGTTCAGCAGCCCGCCGCCTCGATGAAGGGCGGCTCCGTGATGAGCCGCGGTACCGGCTGTACCTGCTGGACCGGCCGGTCGGGGACAGGCCTCGATGAAGGGCGGCTCCGTGATGAGCCGCGGTCGCCTCCTCGCGCCGGCGCTTCCCCGCCTCCTTGAGGCCTCGATGAAGGGCGGCTCCGTGATGAGCCGCGGTCGGCGACACCGGGGCCGTGGTATCCGGCGGAGGGCTACGACGCCTCGATGAAGGGCGGCTCCGTGATGAGCCGCGGTTGGGTCGGCAGGCGAGGGGTCCTGACCAGCGCGAACGCTACCGGCTGCGAGGGCTGCTGCCCAGCGGGCAGCCAACGCACGTCCAGGCGGACCGTCCGTGTTGCACGAGGGCCCGCGACCTGGAGTTTCTCGCAGCGAGCGCTCCTTGCTCATGCTCGTCACGACGTCGCGCTCGTGCGGCCTGTCGCTCTTGGCGACTGGCGTCAGAGGACTAGAGGACCGCTCGGCGTGATGGGCCGCTGCCGGCCGATGTAGCTGAACCGCCCCGGCGCCAGACTCCCGACCGGGCCCAGGTCCACGACGAGGATGCTGTCGGTCACGTCCATGATCTGTGTCAGTTCTGTCCGTAGCCGCACCAGCCGGGCTGGGCGGAGGTCTACGACAAAGACGCTGTACTGGACCCGGTCGCCGTGCGCTCCCAACAGGTGCGCGATCCGTGCGCGTCGAGGGTCCTCTGCGATGTCGTACGCGATCAGCCAGCGGCGAGGCGGCTCCATGTCACCGTGTCCTGATCCCGATATAGCGGGCCTGGGTGCCATCGAGCACGCCGAGCAGCAAGCGCGCCTGCACTTCGAGGGCACGTCGCCAAGTGATCTCGTAGCCGAAGAGAGGGTGCGTGAAGGTCGCGCCGACGCGGCGCTCGTAGGCCATCGTCAGGGCCTTGCGCCCCGATTCCCGCAGGCGGCTCTCGCCCAGGACGTCGCTGAAGTCGGACGGCTTGAGCTGACCGTTGTTGAACGCGCGCAGCACGCTTGAGTCGGACACGGGGCTGCGGAACTCCTCCATCAGGTCGAGCGCGAGGGCAGGCTTGTTCCGCGCACTGCTGTGCAGAAAGCCGGCGTGCGGGTCGAGACCGCAGGCGACCAGCGCGCGCACGACGTCGGCCACCAGCAGGCCGTAGGCGTAGTTGAGGGCGGCGTTCAGCGGATCCCGGCCCGGCCGGCGCTGTCGTCCCGGGAAGCGGTCGGCGATGCTGTCTTGCAGGCGCGGCGCGAGCATTGAGGGGAAGGCTCCGAAGTACTGCGCCGCGCCGTCGCCCTCGGCGCCGTAGAGCTCAGTCAGCGACAAAATGCGCGGCACTTGGTGTTGCAGCATCCGGAGGCGCGCGACAGGGGCCGCGTCCCCGGAGAGGCGGCGCAGCAGGGTTGCCTGGTTGCAGAGTTTCGCCGCCACGAACTCCCGAGCGAGGTCGAGACGTCCCTGCGCACTGGCCAGGTGCTGCCGAGGCCGCACGGCGCCGTTGGCGGAGTGCGCCGGCTGGCTCCACCCGATGACGCGTCCGTGCGAGGAGCACCAGCCGATCGTCAGACCTCGCCAAAGGACCTCGCGCAGCAGCGCCGCGGAGGTGTCGACGTTCCCGTGCACCACCAGGCCCTGAACGCGCTCGAGCGGGAGCGTGGCCAGTGTCTCCCCGCGCTGAACGACCACCAGGCGGCCCTTGCTCACGCTCGCCCGTGCCCCAGGGACCGTCAGGTGCACGACCTGCGCATCGGGGTCGGCGACTCGGATGCGCCGCGTCACGGGCTTGAGCTCGCGCTCGTCTGGCAGACATACGGCCACATGGGAGCAGCGGGAACAGCGGGGGTCGTCCTCGAGCGGAGCGGGTGCAGTCGCCGCGTCGAGCACTGCTCGCGTCGCCGCGACGGCCGCTCGGGCCGCGTCGAAGTCCTCCGGCGTGAGGTGGACGGGAACCCGCACGCCGTGCGAGCTGAACCAGACTGCCGCGCCGTCGACGCGGAGCCCCATCTCACGCAGGGCCAGCACCTGCAGGCCCAGTTGCAGGCGGATGGGTGCCGTCACCTCCGGGCGCTGCCGGACCGGCGTCGCCTTGTGCTCCACAACGGTCAACGCCCCGCCGCGCTCGACCTCCACGGTGTCGCAGCGCCCCACCACGCCCAGCTCCTCGGCGGCGACATCGAACGCCCGCACCCGCGCAGTACGGGACCGCAGCGGGTCGTCGACAGCCTCGTGGTCGCGGGTGCCGACCGCCATCTGCATCGTGTCGGTGTGCTCGCCCGCGGCTTCGAGCCAGGCTCGTCGCGGGCAGAACGCATGGTGGGCGACGAGGCTGATCGGCAAGGGCTCCATGGATCAGCCGCCCAGGCGGTGCAGCACCCCGCCAAGGGCGCGGCGCTCCGGTGCGCTGGCGCTCCCTTTGGTCGCGACCGGGAAGGTGATCAGCGACATCACGCGGCGGCGGGTCAGCCACACCACGGCCTCGCCGGGCGGGTCCACGCCCTCGACGGCTGCTTGCCCGACCCGGTGCAGGGGGGCGCTGCGCAGTACCGCGCGCAGCCTCGCCGGCCTCCAGTCTCCCTGCCACACGGGCACGACGAAGCTGCCTGCTCGGGGAGCGAGCACGCCGTGCGGGCCTCGGGGCAGATGGCTTGCGGTCCGCGACGGTCCGTCGACCTGCTGAGCCAGGGACGTCTGGGTCAGTCCCCAGAGGGCGACCCAGGCCTGCGCGCTGTCGGTCGGCCCCAGCGGTCGGAGGTTGACGGCGCCCCGGCTGTCCGACTTGCTCCTGCCGAGGTCGTCGAGGACCGTTTGTCCGAGGAGCCCGCTCGCCATCTGCTCTGGGGAACGACGGGCCATGACCGCGGCTAGTGGTCGCAGACGGTTCCCGATGATCTCGCTGCCCTGGTTGCGTGGCTGCATGTCGAGCCGGCTGGCGCCCTCGTCGGGCACGGGGTCGCCGCGCCGCTGCCGCCAGGAGGCGGGCTCGCCGAGCGCCGCCAGCAGACGCAGGTCCAGACGCTGGCCGCCCGCGGTGAGGTGGTCAAGCGCGGCCTGCCGGGCCTGCTGCAGCGCGAGCCACTCTTGCCGGTCGGTCGGCGGCTTGACCCGGGGGCTGAGCAGGCCGCGAGCGGGCTCGGCCGGCTGCCCGAGCGCGAGCCACGAGCCCTCGCTGTGCGATCGGCCGTGCAGCTGCACGAGCTCGGCGAGCCGCTGTTCGTCGAGACCTGCGGCACCCAGGACCGGGCGCGGGCTCATGCCGTGGGTCCAGGACAAGGTCACGTCCTCGAGCCCGGCGTGCTCGCAGAGCGCTGCTGCGCCGTACAGCAGGAGATGGGAGAAGAGCTCGCGGGGGTCGCTGCCCTCCAGGACGACGGTCATGACCCCTCCGCGCTGACACGACCGTCCGCGGCCCGCAGGACGGCTTCGAGGTACGCGCACCCCCAGACCCCGTACAGCCCGTCGGTTGCCTCCACCAGCGCGTCCCAGTCGCCCAGGTCGAACAGCGCGCGGGCTGCAGCCGCTTGCTCATGTCCCTCAGGCAGGAGATCGGCCGAGGTGTGGAGGAACCCGGTGCGGCCGTGGCCGTGCGTCGTACCGGCCAGCCGGACGGCGAGGTCTCGCTGGGGATCAGCCGCCAGCGCCTCGTGGGCGAGCAGCGCAGACAGCTGCTCGTGCCGCCAACGGCGCGGGAGGTCCGCCTGACTCTCGGCCTCGCGCTGGGCCCGCAGGCTGCGGCGGCCGCTCTTCGCCAAGGGCTGGGTCTCGGCGCCCAACAGGCGCTGGAACCGTTCGTCGGTCTTCCCGTCGTCATGGTGCAGTCCGGCCAGCTCCAGAGCGCGGACGATCTCGGGCGGCAAGCCCAGGACCTCGGCGGAGAGTCGGGTGCGAGCCGCGACGGCCCGTTGGTGGGCGTCGAGCGGCACGGCGACCTCGGCTCGGGTCCAGGTCTGGCGGATGTCCTCGTCGGCCATCACCCGGCGGCGGTCGATGATCATCAGGTGCGTCCGCGGCTCGTCGGCCGCCTCGCCCGTCACGTCGAGCAGAACCAGATCGGCGTCCGCCGCTCGGCCCGTGCTGAGCAGTTCCGAGCAGCCCCGCACCGCCTGCGCCAGCTGCTGCTGGGGGAGCAGGTCGGCGAGCCGGTCCAGATCATCCGCGAGTTCCCGCTTGCCCTGCAGGGTCCACACGTCGACCTGCCCGGCGTCGCGGAGGATGCGCTCGAGGAGTGGCCGGACGTCGTCAGGGGCGTCCGCAGGATCCAGCCGGGAAGCAGCCCCCAGCCGCAGGGTGGCGTCGCGCGGGTCGTCGTCGAACACGTCGCTCGCGAGCTCCGTTCCCTCGGCGTCCACAACCCCTCCGCGCAGCAGGGGCACGTCGTCCGGCAGCAGGAGGAGGTCGCCGGGCCGTAGCGGTGCGTCCCCGAGCGGGCTCACCTCGCCGGCGCGCTCAAGGTAGACCGGGGCGTCGAGCCGTTCGAGGACCTGGCGGGCCGTCTGCAGCGACACCGGGAAGGTCTCGTAGGCCCGCGGCCGGCACTCGCGCAACAGCGGCAGCGCCTCGGCCGGGTCGGCCGGCAGACCTGAGCGCACGACGAACCCCACGTCCAGCTCGGGTTCGAGGTCGTCGGCGAGCCACAACTGCCGGTCGGGCTGCGCGAACAGGTCCTCAGACGTCGTGGCCCACTGCCAGCTGTCGGCGAGCTCGGGCCGCTGCAGCAGGATCCTGCGCGCTGCCGTCGCGGGCGGGGACGACGTCCGCAGCTGCCAGGGCGCCATGCCGTCCGGCTCTGCCGCAACGTCGTTCAGCCAGGCCAGGGAGGCCTCGAGGTCCTTCTTGGTGTACGGGGCCGTCTCCGCCCGGTCGGAGAGCCCCGCAGCCGGCACGGCGACCACGATGCGGCCCTGCTCGCGGCGCCCGAGCCGGTTGACCCGGCCGGCCCGCTGGGCCAGCGCAGAGCCCGGAGCCAGCTCGGTGACGAGACCGTCGAGGTCCAGGTCAACCCCGACCTCGACGGTCTGCGTCGCCACCAGCACGTCGACCTCACAGTTCCCCTCGACCGTGAGCAGGCCGGGGTAGGCGGCGTGCAGCCGGACGACGTCCGCCGGGCGCAGCCGCCCGACGAGCAGCTGCACTCGAAGGCCCTTGCCGCGGAGGGCAGCGGCGACGTCGACCGCCGTGGCGACCCGGTTCAGCACGCAGCCCACCGTGCCCTGGGCGTCCCGACGCAGGTCCGCCAGGGCGGCCACCAACTGGGCGACCGCACGAGCCCGAGCGGGTCCCTGACCGGGCAGCGGCCAGGCGGTCGGCAGCAGCGTGACCGGCTTGGAACGAGTCAGCCGGTCGGCCAGCGTGGGGTCACCGTCCAGGTCGCTCGGCTCCACCCCGACGCTCCGGCACGCGTCCGGCGCGCCGGGGGTGGCAGTGGCCTCGACGACCTGCAGGCCCGGGACGGGGAGCGGCCGCGCGCATGCCGTAAGCAGTGCGCCGACCCGCCGGGCGGTGAGCAGGAGCTGCTGGGACAAGTGCGCCTCGTCGACCACCAGCACGCCGTCGTAGGCAAGGAGCCCAGCCTCCCGCGGCCAGGCACGAGGCGACGACCCGTAGCCGGCGAGCAGCAGGCGGCTGCCCCACATGTCCGGCGTGGCCACCAGCACCTGGCAACTCTCCGGCTGGTCGAGCCAGCCTCGTGGGGGAGGTGCGCCGCCGCGAAGCCGCGCCGTGATCACGGGCGGGACCGCCTCGTCGGGGGCCGGCCGCAGCCGTCGCAGCCCCTCCGCCACGGCCTCAAGGACGCCGCTGGTCGCGCCGGCCAGCTCCTCAGCCACGCGCATCGCGTGCTCGTGGTGGCTGTCGACGACGACCCGCCGGTCGACGACGACCGAGAGCCGTCGCGGAAGGCGGCGGGCAGCCCCCCAGCCCATCAGCGCGCAGGCGAAGACGTGGACGTCGACCACGGCCGTCTTGCCCGTCCCGGTCGGCGCTGCGATGCGGTCCGGCCAGGAGGCGTTCGCGAGCAGGTCGTCGAGCAGCCGTTCCTGCCAGGCGAACGGCACCTGACCCGGACGGACCGCCGCAAAGAACGCCGCGAAGTCGCTGCGGGTCAGACTCACTGGGTCGGACCCGACAGCTCGTCCGGGACCAGCAGACCGCCGCCGAGGTGACGGCTCTGCCCCAGCGCGACCAGACTGCGGTCGCTGAGCAGCTCGCCCGTCTCGAGCGTCACGTCGAGCGGCTGCACGACAGTCCCGGGCTGGACGTGGTGGACGTAGCGCGTGAGCCTACCGGCGGTGACCCGGCTCGCCCGGGAGACCACCACGCCGGAACCTACGGCCGCGTCCCGCAGGGCGAGGTAGCGCTCGGCCCCGCCCCCGGGCGCGTCGAGCCGGTCCCGCAAGACCAGGCCGACGCCGAGTTGGACGGCGTCAGCCAGCGACCAGTCGCGCCGCCGCGGAGGCCGCGTGTCCGGTACGAACGGCACAGCGCTGCGCCAGCGGCGGGGAGAGCCGTCGCTGGGCGCCGGCCAGAACGTCGCGGCGGACCGGACCTCGCGTCGCACCACCCGACGGGTCCGCCCGTCGAGCGTCAGCCGGTCGAGGCCGCCCATGACGTTCGCGAGCGCCGCAGCCTCCAGCGGGTCGGCGTCCGCCGGGACCATCGCCAGCACCGTGGCGCGGTTGGCGGGCAGACCGACGGCTGCGGCCGCTGGGCCGCCGAGCAGGTGCAGGGCGACCCGGTTGGCCGGCCGCGGCGCGCCGGGGGGGTACACGCCGGTCAGCAGCGGGGGTGCGTCACCGAGCCGAGCGCACAGGGCCTTGTGCGCGGCCACGGCCCAGGCCACGGCCTGCTCGGGACGGGGTGGAGCGACGTCGAGCTGCGCGAGGTGCACCACCTGCCAGGGCGCCGGTGGCTGCGGCTCGTCCTCCGTCACGTATCGGGCGAGGACCCGAGCCACGCGCGGAGGCACGACCGTCAACGGTTCCTCGCTGGTGGCGTACCTGTCGTCGCGGAGGGACGGCGTCGCCTGCTGGGCCACGTACGACGACACGAGCCTGTCGCTGCGGCCGGGCACGGCGATGTCGAGGTCGATCCCGCTGCCGGTGAACAGGTCGGCCTGAGGGTCGCGGCGGTGCGTGGGCTCGACGTCGTCCAGGCGCAGGCGGGCGGGGGTCTCACTGGTGCCGAGATGGCTGACGTCCGCCACGAGTGCCTCCAGGCAAGCCACGACCTCGGCGGGCGGGGGCTCCTCCCACGTCCAGCCGAACGGGCCGTCGACAGCCACCAGCCCCACGAAGGGGCGGGTGGCGACCTTGTCCTTCGGACCCGCCGACTTCGCGCCTTCGGCCTTCAGCGTGCCCTCGCGCCGGTAGGCGACCGTCGTCGTGCGCTGCTCCTTGCGCCGGGGCAGGCAAACGCCATCGGGCGGGTGCTGCTCCAGCCAGGCCAGGGCGGCTGCGTCCTCCTCGC
>JALYMN010000010.1 GCA_030773675.1 Actinomycetota bacterium | reverse complement strand
TGAGGCCGTGCTTGTACATCCAGTGGGCCGCGATGCCGTACTCGGCGGTGACGTCCATGTCCCGGGTCCGAATCTGGATCTCCAGAAGCTTCCCCTCACAAGACATCACCGTCGTGTGCAGCGACTGATACATGTTGAACTTCGGCATCGCGATGTAGTCCTTGAACCGTCCTGGGACGGGCGACCACAGCGCGTGGATCGTGCCGAGCGTCGCGTAGCAGTCGCGCACCGAGTCGACGAGCACCCGAATGCCGACCAGGTCGTAGATGTCGGTGAAGTCGCGACCCCGCACGATCATCTTCTGGTAGATCGAGTAGTAGTGCTTGGGCCGGCCGGTCACGTCGGCGCGGATCTTGGCCGCCTTGAGCTCCGCCTGCACCCGCGCCACGACCTCGGCGAGCTGCGTGTCGCGTGACGGCGCGCGCTCGGCGACCAGCCGCACGATCTCGTCGTACCGCTTGGGGTAGAGGGTCGCGAAGGCGAGGTCCTCCAGCTCCCACTTGATCGTGTTCATGCCGAGCCGGTGCGCCAGTGGCGCGAAGATCTCCAGCGTGGCGGTGGCGATCTTCTCCTGCTTCTCCTGCTTGAGGTACCGCAGGGTGCGCATGTTGTGCAAACGGTCGGCGAGCTTGATGACGAGCACCCGCGGGTCGCGCGCCATCGCGACGACCATCTTGCGAATCGTCTCGGCCTCGGCCGCCTCGCCGTATTTGATCTTGTCGAGCTTGGTAACCCCGTCGACGAGGTGGGCGACGTCGTCACCGAACTCGCGCCGCACGTCGTCCAGGGTGTACGCCGTGTCCTCGACGGTGTCGTGCAGGAGCGCGGCGCACAGCGTGGTGATGTCCATGCCGAGCTCGGCGAGGATCGTCGTCACGGCGAGCGGGTGCGTGATGTAAGGGTCGCCGCTGCGCCGGCGCTGCCCCTCGTGGTGCCTCTCGGCGGTCTCGTAGGCCCGCTGCACGAGCTTGAGGTCGGCCTTGGGGTGGTGGGTGTAGACCGTGCGGGCCAGCGGCTCCAGCACCGGCGGCAGCCCGCCCGGCTTGCTCGACGTCGCGGTCAGCCGGGCCAGACGGGCGCGGACCCGGCGCCCGGTCGGCGGCGTGAGCCAGCTGCTCGCCTCTGCGGCGCTGTCGGGCGGGGCGTCGGCCACCACGACCGTGTCGTGCACCGAGGAGGACGGCGGACGCGGCTCGTCCGCGGGCGCGCCGGAACTCGACGTCGTCACGACAGGAGTGACGTCAGAGGCCACGTGCGGCTCCTAGCGGGGGCGAGCCTCCAGTGTAGGAGCAGGACGGCGTCGCGGGGCCCCGTCATGGGGCCGTCAGGTGGCGAGCAGCGCGTGGACCTCGAGCTCCGGCTCGGCCTCGGCGAGCAGCGGGCGCCCGCGCAGGAAGCTCAGCTCGAGCAGCACCGACAGCCCGACCGGCAGGGCCCCGGCCTCGCGGACCAGCCGCACCGCAGCGGCGGCGGTCCCGCCCGTCGCCAGCACGTCGTCGACGACGAGGACCCGCTCCCCCGGCGCGAGTGCGTCGGCGTGCATCTGCAGCCGGTTGCTGCCGTACTCGAGGGAGTAGGAGGTCTCGATCGTGCCGAGCGGCAGCTTGCCGGGCTTGCGCACCGGCACGAACCCGGCGCCGAAGTGGTAGGCGACGGGTGCCGCGAGCAGGAACCCCCGCGCCTCGATGCCGACCACCTTGTCGACGGTGCCGCGCCCGTGGTGGGCGACGACGGCGTCCACAGCACCGGCGAAGGCGACGTGGTCGGCGAGCAGCGGGCTGATGTCCTTGAAGACCACCCCGGGCGTCGGGAAGTCGGGCACGTCGACGATGCGGCTGGCGAGCAGCGCGGGCAGGTCGAGCACCTCAGCCGGGGCTCACGTGTGCCCGGCCGCGCCGGGCGGGGGCGTCGTCGGCGAGCGCTCCAGCACCCGGACGACGGCCGCCTTCGCGAACCGCGCGTGCACCCCCGGCGCGATCTCGAGCAGCACCGTCTCGTCGCCGAGCTCGACCACGGTGGCGTGCAGCCCCGCGCTCGTCATGACCCGGGCGCCCGGCGCGAGGCTGGCGCGGACCTCGCGCGCGGCCTTGGCCCGGGCCCGCTGCGGCAGGACGATGAGCACCACGAAGGCGAACAGGATCAGCAGCAGGGGCGCGAACTGCCCCACCTGCGAGGAGCCCACGGGTGCGCCTCCGGTCGGTCTGCGGGTCGGCCGGCACGGTCCGTCGGGCCGCTGCCGTCGCTGGTCGTCGTCCGCGACGAGGACCGGGCGAGTCTACGGCGCGCCGCCCGCCGCCCCGCGGGCCTCGTCGCCAGGCCCGTCGCCAGGCCCGTCGCCGCTGCCGTCGACGCTGTCGAAGGGCAGCCCGAGCGGGAGCACCGGCACCGGCCCGGGCCCAGGCGGGCGCAGGCCGAGGTGGGCC
>JALYMN010000009.1 GCA_030773675.1 Actinomycetota bacterium | reverse complement strand
TGCCGGCGCAGCGCCGGGAGCAGGGGGCGGCGCTGCGCCGCCGTCCGGGTGAGCGCGAGCACGGCGACGAGCAGGCCCGCGATCAGGGCGGGCAGCAGGTGCGCGGTCCAGGTGAGCAGCATGAGCCCGGACAGCGCCGCGGCGGCCGGCCACGACCACCCGTCGCGGCGGCGCAGCGCCAGCCCGGCGACGAGCAGCGACAGCGCGACGCCCACGCAGTAGTTGTAGAAGCCGTAGAGGAACAGGTAGCCCGCGGTGAACGGCAGGGCCACCACCGCGAGCCACCCGGAGCGGGCGTCCACGCCGCGCAGGGCGTAGCGCAGGGCCAGCGGCAGCAGGACGACGTACCCGGCGACGAGCAGCTTCTCGGCGAGGTCCGGGTCGGTCAGGCGCAGCAGGCCGGCGAGCACCACGGTGGCGAGCAGGTTGGGGACGGGTGTGAGGTCGACCTCGTAGAAGCGCGAGAGGAACGGGTCGTCCGGGTGCGCCATGACCCAGCCGCCGAGGACGTGGCCCGGCCCGTCGGTGGTCACCACGCGCGGCAGCAGGGCCAGGACGACGAGCTCGACGGCGACCGCGGCGGCCAGCACCGCGTCGCCGCGGTCGAGGGGACGGGGGAGGCCGCTCCCCGGCTTCACGCCGCGCGCAGCCGGCCGGCCAGGGTCGGCAGCACCTCGCCGAGCGCCGCGTCGACCCGGACGGTGGCGCTGGCGTCGCCGCGCGTCGCCCCTTGGTTGACGATCGCGACGGGCAGGCCGAGCTTCACGGCGCGCAGCACGAAGCGGTAGCCCGACATCACGGTCAGGCTCGAGCCGAGGACGAGCAGCGACCTGGCCCTCTCGACCAGCGCGAAGCAGCGCTGCACCCGCTCGCGCGGCACGTTCTCCCCGAAGAACACAACGTCGGGCTTGAGCACGCCGCCGCAGGCCGTGCAGTCGACGACCCGGAACCCCTGCAGCGCGCCGTCCGGCAGGGCCACGTCGCCGTCCGGGTGGATCGCCAGGACCTCGGCCTGCCAGCCGCGGTTCGCCTCGGTGAGCCGCCGGTCGAGCTGCTCGCGGTCGCTGCGCGCACCGCAGCGCAGGCACACCACGATGTCCAGCCGGCCGTGCAGGTCGACGACGTCGCGGGCCCCCGCGGCCTGGTGCAGGCCGTCGACGTTCTGGGTGATGACGCCCTCGAGCAGCCCGGCGTCCTGCAGCGCGGCGACCGCGCAGTGCCCGGCGTTCGGCTCGGCCCGGGCCATGAGCCGCCACCCCAGGTGGCTGCGCGCCCAGTAGCGCCGCCGGGCGTCGGGGTCGCCGGTGAACGTCTGGTAGGTCATCGGGCTGCTCGGCCGGGCGGCGCCCGTGGGGCCCCGGTAGTCGGGGATGCCGGACTCCGTTGACAGGCCGGCTCCGGTGAGCACGACCACGCCGCCAGACGTCACGAGGTCGGCGAGCGCGTCAAGGCCGGGCACGTCCATCTCCTCCAGGCTAAGCCGGTACTGCGGCCTGCGCCCCGCTCAGCCGTCGCCGGGCGGCTGGCGCGCGGCGCAGCGGGTAGGGGGCGCGCCATGAGCGAGCACCCCGGGCTGGGCGAGCCCACCGACATCTCCGCGGCCGACCTCGACGTCGAGGGCGAGCAGGACACCCCGGCGAGCAACGACCCCGACCAGATGAACGACCCGCAGCTCGGCACCGGCGACGGCGCGGACGTCCAGCCCGGCGGCGCCGGCTGAGCCGGACGGGCGCGAACCGGGTCCTGCTGGGGCTTCCTCTCGCGCAGGACGCGGCTGCGTCACCCGGTGCCCGGGCGGTCGGACGGCGCCTCGGCTCTGCCGATGGCGCTCGGGCGCTGCTCTTGCCGGCTCGCGCCACGCCGCCCGCCGGGCCGGACGCCCCGCAGGCGCAGCACCGTGCCGATGGCCTCCCTCGCGATCCTCGGAGACATCTTTGACTCGCCAAGCTCGCGATCGCGGAACACGACCGGGACCTCCCATACCACGGCTCCGGCTCTCAGCGCCCGTACGGTCGTCTCGATCTGGAAGGCGTAGCCACCGCTGCGGACCGTCGCCAGGTCGAGCCGGCTCAGGAGAGGCAGGCGCCAGGCCTTGAACCCACCGGTCAGGTCCCGGACGGCGAGGCCGAGCACCGTCCGCGCGTACAGGTTGCCGGCGCGCGACAGCAGCAGCCGGTGCAGCGGCCACCCCACGACCCGTCCTCCCGGGACGTACCGGGACCCGAGGACGACGTCGGCGTGCGCCAGCTCCCCGAGCAGCCGGGGCAGGTCGTCCGGGCGGTGCGAGCCGTCGACGTCCATCTGCACGAGCGCGTCGTGGCGGCCCTGCTCGAGGACCCGGGTGAACGCCGACACGTAGGCCCGGCCCAGGCCCTCACGTCGCGGGCGCTGCAGGAGCTCGACGCGTCCCGGGAACTCGTCCGCCAGACGCCGGACGACCTCGGCCGTGCCGTCGGGGGAGCTGTCGTCCACCACCAGGACGTCGGGAGCGAGCGGCAGCTCGAGCACGGCTCGCGCCAGACCGTCGATGTTGTCCCGCTCGTTGTACGTCGGCAGCACGACAACCACCGCGAGGGGAGTCGCGCCGCCGGGCGGGGTCTCGGTCACGGGGGCCCTCTTCATCCGGGTCGGTGTGTGCGGATCAGCAGCGGGCGGCAGGCCGACAGCCGGCTCGGGGAGAGGTCGGGCGGCCGGGACGACCCGTCCGCCTCACGTCCGGCCGCAGTCCTCGGCCCGAGCGTCGGGGCGCTCGTTCTCGAACAGCTCCACGCGCAGCCCGCCGAAGTCGTGCTGGGCGAGCTCCCGGAACTCCTGCCGCCAGAACGGCGTCCGCTGCACGTCCTGCATCGGCTCGCGCGTCGGGTGCCACAGCGCCTCGGGCAGGCTGACCACCCACACCCGTTCGCAGCGGGCCAACCGGGCGGTCAGCGTGCCCGGGTCGACCTCTCGGGCGAACAGGTCGCGGACCTCGTCGGCCGTGCCCCGCGGCGCGAGCGCGATGTCGCGGGGGGTCGCGCGCTCGCCGGCCTGCTGTTGCAGCACCCAGCCGAACGGCGTCCTGGTGGGGGCGCCGGAGTACACCAGCGCGTCCGTCGGCCGGCTCTCCCTCAGCAGCAGCTCGGCCCCGGCCGGCAGGTCCTCGACCGCTCGCTCCTGGAGCTCCCCGCGCACCCCCACAGCCGACAGGGCGAGCACGCCGGCGGTCACGGCGGCCTGCAGGACCCGCGGTCGGAGCCGGGTCAGGGCGAAGGCGATGAGCACGGCCAGCGCCGGTGCGACGGGCACCAGGTAGCGCATCCGCCACAGCGGCCGGAGCTCGGACGCGACGAGCAGGGTGAGCGGCGGGATCAGCAACCAGGCGAACAGGAGGGTGCGCTGCCACAGCTCGGTGCTGCGCCACGGGCTGGTGCGGACCACGGCGACGAGCGCGACCAGGCCGAGCGCGGCGTAGCCAAGCGTCAGGACCCGGCCGCCGGCCAGGTGGTCGACGAAGTTCACGAGCTGACCGAAGCGGGTCGGTTCGATGAAGTCCGTGCTCGAGCTCTGGACCCGCAGGATGTAGAGCGCGACCCCGCCGCTGACCAGGTAGAGCGGCCCGAGGACGACAGCCGCCAGGCGCAGGGGAAGCCGGTCCCGCGGCAGCAGGGCGAGCGAGAGCGTCTGCGCGATGAGCACCAGCGTCCCGGCGAGCGGCTGCGCTCCGATGGCGAGCAGCCCGGCGAGCCCGTAGGCCGCCCACCACCGGCGGGCACGGGTGTCGACGGCCTGGAGCAGGAGCAGGGTCGTCGTCGCCGCCAGCAGCAGGCTGAAGGGGTAGGTGCGGGCGTTGCGGGCGTAGTCCAGCGCGAAGCCGTTCAGCGCCGTCAGCAGAGCGGCCAGCACGGCGACCCGGTCGTCGAACACCCTCCGCGCGACCAGTGCCGTCACCGGCACCGCGGCGACGAAGGCGAGCGCGGACGGTGTGCGCAGCCAGCCGGCGTCGGTGCCCAGCTGCGCCCAGCCGTGCATGAGCAGGTAGTACAGCGGCATGTTGCCCTCGCGGCGGGCGACGATGTCGAGCAGGAGCGAGGTCGGGCGGGTGGCGACGTGCGCGGTGAACACCTCGTCGTGCCACATCGGCTCGCGCCCCAGGTGCACGAGGGCCAGGGCGGCGGCGAGCAGCGTCGCGGCGGCCGTCCCGGCCCACACCAAGGCGGACGGGCGGCGTGGAGGACCCGAGACCCGCAGGCTGCCGAGGGGGGGAGCCGGCCCGGCCGAGCCGGAGTGCCGCACCCGTGGCCACGGAGCCGGTGGAGCCGGTCGCGCGAGCCCGGCGACTTCAACTGCCTGCTTCTCGTCCACCCCGGCAACACCGCCCTCCTGGCCGTCACTCAACCGCGCTCTCCAAGCCTGCCAGGCGCAGCAGCCTCCTTGAACCTGGAGCCCTCAAGAGGCGGCGGCCACCGGCTGCTCGTCGGCCTGGCGCGCGAACTGCGTGCGGTAGAGCTCGGTGTAGAGACCGCCGCGGGCGAGCAGCTCCTCGTGGCGCCCCTGCTCGACGACGCGCCCATCCTCGACGACCAGGATCTGGTCGGCGTCGCGCACGGTCGACAGGCGGTGGGCGATGACCAGCGAGGTCCGGCCGACGAGCGCCGTCTGCAGGGCCCGCTGCACGGCCGCCTCGGACTCACTGTCGAGGTGCGCCGTGGCCTCGTCGAGCACGACGAGGCCGGGCGCCTTGAGCAGCAGCCGCGCGATCGCCATCCGCTGCTTCTCGCCGCCGGACAGCCGGTAGCCGCGGTCGCCGACGAGCGTGTCGAGGCCGTCGGGCAGGGAGCGCACGAGCGCGCCGACCTGCGCGGCGTCCAGCGCCGCCTCCAGCTCGTCGTCGGTGGCCTCGGGGCGGGCGTAGAGCAGGTTGGCCCGGATCGTGTCGTGGAACATGTGGGCGTCCTGCGTCACGACGCCGACCGCGTCGCGCAGCGACTGCTGGGTCACGTCGCGGACGTCGTGGCCGCCGATCCGCACCGCCCCGCCGAGCACGTCGTACATGCGGGTGACCAGCTGGCTGATGGTCGTCTTGCCGGCGCCCGACGGCCCGACGAGCGCGACCAGCTGCCCGGGCTCCGCGCGGAACGACACCCCGCGCAGCACGGTCTGCGACGGCGACTGGTCGAGCACGGCGACGGACTCGAGCGAGGCCAGCGACACCTGGTCGGCGGTCGGGTAGGCGAAAACGACGTCGTCGAACTCGAGCGAGTGCGCCCCGCGGCGCAGGGCGACCGCGCCGGGGCGATCGGCGACCATGGGCTCGAGGTCGAGCACCTCGAAGACGCGCTCGAAGCTCACCAGGGCGGTCATGACGTCGACCCGCACGTTGGACAGGGCGGTGAGCGGCCCGTAGAGCCGGGTGAGATAGGCGGCGAGAGCGACGAGGGTGCCGATCTCCATGGCGCCCTTGGCCGCCAGGGTGCCGCCTACGCCGTACACGAGCGCGGTGGCGAGCGCGGCCACGGTGGTGAGCGAGACGAAGAAGATGCGCCCGTACATGGCGGTGGTGACCCCAATGTCGCGCACCCGCCCCGCCTTGTCGCGGAAGCTCGCGTCCTCGGCGTCCGGCCGGCCGAACAGCTTGACGAGCAGCGCCCCGGAGACGTTGAAGCGCTCGGTCATCGTGTTCGTCATCTGCGCGTTGAGCCCGTAGGACTCGCGCGTGAGCTCCTGCAGCTTCGCGCCGAGCAGCCGCGCCGGCACGACGAACACGGGCAGCAGCACCAGTGACAGCAGCGTGATCTGCCAGGACAGCACGAGCATCGCGGCCAGGGTGAGCACGACGCCGATGACGTTGGAGACGACACCGGACAGTGTCCCGGTGAACGCCTGCTGCGCCCCGCGGACGTCGTTGTTGAGCCGGCTGATCAGCGCGCCGGTCTGCGTGCGGGTGAAGAAGGCGATCGGCATCCGGGAGACGTGCGCGTAGACCTGCGAGCGCATGTCGAAAATGAGCCCCTCGCCGATGCGCGCCGAGTACCAGCGCTGGGCGAGCTGCAGCACCGCGTCGACCAGGGCGAGCCCGGCGACGAGCAGCGCCAGGGCGACGACGAGCCCGGGCCGGCCCGTTGCCGGCGGGTCGCCACCGATGCCGTCGTCGATGATCTTTTTCAGCACGAGCGGGTTGAGCACGGCCAGCACCGCGGAGACCACGATGAGGGCGAGGAAAAGCACCAGCTCGCGCCGGTACGGCGCGGCGAACCGGACGATCCGCCGCACCGTGCCGGGCGCGAGCCGGGTGTCCTTGACGCTGGCGTCGCGGCGGAACGACCGCATCATGGAGAACTGCGCCATGTCTTGCACGCAGGCCTCCTCGGGTCAGGTCAGAAGGCGTTGATCCCGGTCAGGGCGCGCCCGATGATGAGCTTCTGGACCTGGCTGGTGCCCTCGTACAGCGTGGTAACCCGGGCGTCGCGCAGGTACTTCCCGGCCGGGTACTCGTCGATGTAGCCGTAGCCGCCGTACGCCTGGACGCAGTTGTTGGCCGCCGCCACCGACGCCTCGGTGGCGAACAGCTTGGCCTTGGACGACGCCAGCGCGTAGTCCTCGCCGCGGGCCTTGAGCGAGGCCGCCCGCCAGGTCATGAGCCGGGCGGCGTCGAGGTTCACCGCCACGTCGGCGATGAGCTCCTGGACGAGCTGGTGCGCCGCGATCTTCTTGCCGAACTGCTCGCGCTGGGTCGTGTACTCCACCATCGAGTCCAGGCAGGCCTGCATGATCCCGGTGCACGACGCCGCGATCGACATGCGCCCGTCGCCGAGGGCCGACAGGGCGGCCTTGATCCCGGTCCCCTCGACGCCGCCGAGCAGCGCGTCGGGCCCGACGACGACGTCGTCCAGCACGAGCTCGGCGGTGTCGCAGGAGCGTAGGCCGAGCTTGCCGTGGATGGGGTTGGCGGTGAAGCCCGGCGTGTCGGTCGGCACGAGGAAGGCGCTGACGCCCTTGCCGCCCGGCCCGCCGGTGCGCGCCATGACGAGCGCCAGGCCGGCGATCGTGCCGTTGGTGATGAAGATCTTGCGGGTGTTGAGCTTGTACGAACCGTCGGCCTGCTGCACCGCGGTGCCCTGCAGGTTGCCGGCGTCGCTGCCGTGGTCGGGCTCGGTGAGACCGAAGCAGGCGAGCACCTCCCCGGTCGCCATCTGCGGCAGCCAGCGCTCCTTCTGCTCCTGCGTGCCCATGCGGGCGATGACACCTGCGACCAGGCCGAGGTGCACGGACACGATCGAGCGCACGTTGGCGTCGCCGCGCCCCAGCTCCTCGATGAGCAGCACGTAGGACACCGGGTCGGCGCCGCCCCCGCCGTACTCCTCGGGGATCGACATGCCGATGAAGCCGGTCTGCTTGAGCCCGTCGAGCGCCTCCTGCGGGAAGCGCTCCTCCCGGTCGTTGGACAGCGCACGGGGGACGACGACGTCGTCCACCCACTCCTTGACCGCCTTGCGGACGGCCTCCTGGTCCTCGGTGAGCGCCAGATCCATGTGGGGTCTCCTTACCAGCGTGGTCCGGTCAGCGTCGCACGGGACCGGACGCCGGGCGGTGCCGCGCGGGCGGCAGGGTCAGGAGCTCTTCTTGCGGGTCGCTCCCCCGCGTCCGCGCAGCGTGGTGCCGGACTCGCTGAGGATGCGGTGCACGAAGCCGTACGAGCGGCCCGAGCTCTCGGCGAGCAGGCGGATGCTCTCCCCCGCCTCGTAGCGCTTCTTCAGGTCGGCGGCGAGCTTGCCGCGCTCGTCGCCGGTCACCCGGCTGCCCTTCTTCAGCTCTGCCACGTCGTGCCTCCGCGTCGGTCGTCCCGGGACTGTCCCGCCCTCTTGCCCGCATGATCACGCAGTACGCGTGATCGCGCTATCGGTCCGCCCGGGCGTCCGCTCGACCGCCCTCGCCCGCCCCGCACGTAGGTAAGGTTGCCCGAAGTCGGCCGAGACCCGCTGGAAGGACGCCCGTGCCCCACACCCCCGCCCGCGTGCTGCTGGCCCTGCTCGCCCTGCTGCCGCTCGCGGCCTGCGGCTTCGCCCCCGGCGGCGGCGGCCCCGTGCTCAGGGTGTACTCGGCGCGCACCTACGGCAGCGAGGCGGTCTACGAGCGGTTCACCGACGAGACCGGCATCGAGGTGGAGTTCCTCAACGGCAACGACGCCGAGCTCCGCGAGCGGCTGGCCGAGGAGGGCGCCGACACCCGCGCCGACGTGTTCATGACCGTCGACGTCGCGAACCTCGCGCTGGCGGGCGAGCAGGGGCTGTTCCAGCCGGTGGACGACCCGCAGCTGCTCGCCGCCGTCCCCGCCGACCTCCGCGACCCGCAGAACCGGTGGTTCGCCCTCACCATGCGCGCGCGGGCCATCGTCTACAACACCAGGACGGTGGACCCGTCGCAGCTGTCGACGTACGACGCGCTCGGCGACCCGCGCTGGAAGGGGCGGGCCTGCATGCGCACGTCGACGAGCCCCTACACGCAGTCACTCGTCGCGAGCATGATCGCCAACCGGGGCGAGGCGGCGGCCCGCCGCACCGTCGAGCGCTGGGTCGCCAACGGCACGCAGATCCTCAACAACGACGTCGAGATCATCCGGACCATCGCCGCCGGCGGCTGCGACGTCGGCATCACCAACCACTACTACCTGGCGCGCGAGCTCGCCAAGGACCCGGACCTCGGTGCGGCGCTGTTCTGGCCGGAGCAGAAGACGACGGGCGTGCACGTCAACGTGAGCGGTGCGGGCGTCACCCGCCACGCCGAGCACCCCGACCTGGCCAAGCGCTTCCTCACCTGGCTCGCCACAGAGGGGCAGTCGGACCTGGCGGACGGGAACTTCGAGTACCCCGTGAACCCGACGGTCCAGCCGGAGGAGCTCGTCCGGTCGTTCGGGACGTTCGAGCGCGACGACCTCAACGTCGGAGCGCTCGGGCAGGGCAACGCCGCCGCCGTGCGCGTGCTCACAGCCGCCGGCTACCCGTGAGCCGGAGCCCGGGCCGCCGGGCGTCGACCGCCGTCACCTGGGCGGCGGCGCTGCTCGTGCTGCTGCCGGTCGCCGCGGTCGGCGCGGGCGTGCTG
>JALYMN010000008.1 GCA_030773675.1 Actinomycetota bacterium | reverse complement strand
CGCTCATGCGGCGTCCCGCACGCGCTCGGCGGCGCGCAGCCGCACGGACGCCGACCGCGGGTTGGCCTCCTGCTCGGCCGCGGAGGCGGTCTCGCTCCCCCGCACGAGCAGCCGCAGCTCCGGAGCGGCGCCCTCCGGGACGAACGGCAGGTCGGGGGGGACCTCGCTGGTCGAGCGCCGCACCAGCTCTGCCTTCACGACCTTGTCCTCCAACGACTGGTAGCTGAGCACCGCGATCCGTCCGCCCACGGCCAGATGATCGACGGCGGCGGGCATCGCGCGGCGCAACACGCCGAGCTCGTCGTTCACTTCGACGCGCAGCGCCTGGAACGTGCGCTTGGCCGGGTGCCCGCCCGTGCGCCGCGTCGCCGCGGGGATCGCCGTGCGCACCAGCTCGGCGAGCCGGGCGGTGCGGGTGAACGGCTCGCGGGCCCGCTCCCGGACGATCGCCTCCGCGATGCGCGCGGCGAACCGCTCGTCGCCGTGCTCGCGCAGCACCCGGGCGAGGTCGCGCGCCGGCCAGGTGTTGACGATGTCGGCGGCGGTGACGCCGCGCGTCTGGTCCATGCGCATGTCCAGCGGCGCGTCCTGGGCGTAAGCGAACCCGCGGTCGGCCTCGTCGAGCTGCAGCGAGCTCACCCCGAGGTCGAACAGCACGCCCTGCACCCGCGTCAGGCCCAGGTCGGCCAGCACGCGCGGCAGCTCGTCGTACACGGCGTGCACGAGTGCGGCGCGCCCGCCGTACGGCGCGAGCCGCTCGGCGCTGCGGCGCAGGGCCTCGGGGTCGCGGTCCAGCCCGACGAGCCGGGCCGGCGTGCGCTGCAGCAGCGCCTCCGCGTGCCCGCCGAGGCCGAGCGTGCAATCGACGACGACGGCGTCCGGCCCGGTCAGCGCGGGGGCGAGCAGCTCGACGCAGCGGTCGAGGAGTACCGGCACGTGGGCCGGGACCGCCACGTCGGCCGGCTTCAGCCGAACAGCGCGGCGGCCGCCTGCGCAGCGGTGACCACCACGGCGGTCACGGCGAAGGACATCCCGAGCAGCAGGGCGCTCGAGCCGAGCTCGTGGGCGAGCCCGGGGTCGCCGCTCTGCGGCTGGCGCGGACGTGCGTCGTCGTCCATGTCGACCCTCCGACGATCGGGAGCAGGAGCGGGCGGCCTGGGTCGCGGTCCAGGCAGTCCGTGCAGGCGGCGCGGCCGGACGGGCCGGCGGGCCAGGTCCCCTCCCGCTCTCCCGCCTGGCACCGGGGAAGGTGCGCCAGGTGGGGAGCGGTCGGAGACCTCGTCCGCCGGACGACGGCGAGCGCTGGAGCGGGGCTCATCGGGGCGGGCTCACTGGGGCGCGGCTCAGAGCAGCCCGGGCAGCACCTCCTCGGACAGCCCGGCGAACGCCTCCTCGCGCTCGTCCTCGGCCGCGGCCCAGGTGGCGGCGTCCCAGATCTCCAGGCGGTTGCCGGCCCCGACGACGACGACGTCGCGGTCGAGCGAGGCGTAGCCGCGCAGGCCGGGCGGGATCGTGATCCGGCCCTGCTTGTCCGGCGTCTCGTCGTAGGCGCTGGAGAAGAAGGTGCGGGCGGCGTCGCGCGCCGCCTTGGTCGCCTGGGAGGCGCGCTGCACGGCCTCGGCCCGCCGCGCGAACTCCTGCGCCGTGTAGACGAACAGGCAGAAGTCCTGGCCCTTGGTGAGCACGACCCCTCCCGCCAGCTCGTCGCGGAACCGGGCCGGCAGGAACAGCCGGCCCTTCTCGTCCAGTCGGGGGGTGTGGGTGCCGAGGAACACACGCGCTCCCTCTGACAGCCCTTCCCGGAGCTCGTGCAGCCCCTGCCCGAACCGGCGTCGGAGCTCCTGTGCCCCGACGCGCTCCACCTTACTCCACTCCGCTCCCCCGTCAACGACCCCGACTCCGCTCGTGAGGCGTGTCCGCAGGTGGACGGCCAGGTGGGCGGGGTGGAGTGCGCCTTCGGCGGCCGGTCCGCGTGCAGTGCGAAGGGCGTGCGGCGAGCCGGTGCTACCTGGCGGCGGGCGCGTGGCGCCGTGTGGTGGAGCGCAGTGGAGGGAGCGGACCGGGAACAACCGGACACCGCCGTCCGTCGTCCTCCCTGGGCCTGCACCGGCGCGTCCTCCGACGTGGAGCGCGACCGCTGCTCCGGTGCGACCATCGACGGCCCGCTCGCGTCGTACGCCAGGAGGCCCGGTGCCCGTCCCCCGCACGAGACCCGCCGGCCCGGCAGCGGGGCTGGACGACCTGCTAGACTCCGCGCGGCGCATCCGCGACAACATGGAGCAGGTCGTCGAGGGCAAGCCGGAAGTCGTCCGGCTGGCGCTCGTGGTGCTGCTCGCCGAGGGGCACCTGCTCATCGAGGACGTGCCGGGCGTGGGCAAGACGATGCTCGCCAAGGCACTGGCCCGCTCCATCGACTGCTCGGTGCGGCGCATCCAGTTCACGCCCGACCTGCTGCCGTCCGACGTCACCGGCGTCTCGATCTTCGACCAGGAGTCGCGCGAGTTCGAGTTCAAGCCCGGCCCGGTGTTCGCCAACCTCGTCGTCGGCGACGAGATCAACCGGGCGTCGCCGAAAACGCAGTCGGCGCTGCTCGAGGCGATGGAGGAGCGTCAGGTCACGGTCGACGGCACGACGTACGTGCTGGAGGCCCCGTTCATGGTGGTGGCGACGCAGAACCCGGTCGAGATGGAGGGCACCTACCCTCTGCCGGAGGCGCAGCGCGACCGGTTCACCGCCCGCGTCTCCATGGGCTACCCGACCCCCGCCGCCGAGCTCGACATGCTGGACACCCACGGGAGCACGGACCCGCTCGACGACCTCGAGCCGGTCGCCGACGCGCTGGAGGTGCGCAAGCTCATCGAGGTCGTGCGCGGCGTGCACCTGTCGCCCGAGGTCAAGCGGTACGTCGTCGCGCTGGTCGGCGCCACCCGCGAGTCGCCCGACCTGCGGCTCGGGGCCAGTCCGCGCTCGACCCTGCAGCTCGTGCGCGCCGCCCGCGCGGCCGCGGCGCTCGACGGGCGCGACTACGTGCTGCCCGACGACGTCCAGGCCCTGGCCGTGCCCGTGCTCGCGCACCGCCTGCTGCCCACCGCCGACGCGCAGGTGCGTCGGCGGACCGCGACCGCCGTCGTCACCGACCTCGTCGCCCGCGTGCCCGTGACGGACGGGTCCTCCGCCGCCGTGCGCCGACGCGGGTGAGCGGGCTGCGCGCCGCGCTCGCCGGGCTCACGACGCGCGGTCGCTGCCTGCTGGCCGCGGGCCTGACCCTGGGCCTGTGCGCCGTGCTGCTCGGCCAGCGCGACCTGCTCCGCGCCGCGGTGTTCCTCGTGGTGCTGCCGCTGGCCGCCGTGGCGCTGGTCGCGCGCACGCGCTACCGGCTCGCCTGCGCGCGCAGCCTCGAGCCCGCCCGCGTCGCCGCGGGCAGCCCCGCCGACGTCCGCCTGGTGCTGGAGAACGTGTCGCGGCTGCCCACCGGCGTTCTGCTCATGGAGGACGTGCTCCCCTACGCCCTCGGCGGGCGGCCCCGCTTCGTGCTCGACCGGGTGGAGCCGCAGGGACGCCGCAGCGTGCGCTACCCGGTGCAGTCCGACGCGCGCGGCCGGTTCGTCGTCGGGCCCCTGTCGGTGCGGCTCACCGACCCGTTCGGCCTCGTCGAGCTGGTCCGGCGGTTCGCCGAGACCGACGAGCTCGTCGTCACGCCGGTCGTCACGCCCCTGCCGGCCGTGCGGCTCGGCGGCGACTGGACCGGCGGCGGCGAGTCCAGCACCCGCGCGGTCGCCGCCAGCGGCACCGACGACACGGCCACCCGCGAGTACCGGCACGGCGACGACCTGCGCCGGGTGCACTGGAAGTCGACCGCGCGCGTCGGCGAGCTCATGGTGCGGCGCGAGGAGCAGCCGTTCTCGAGCCGGGCGACCCTGCTGCTCGACGGCCGCGCCGAGGCCCACCGCGGTGACGGGCCGGGCTCGTCGTACGAGCGAGCGGTCAGCGCGGTCGCCAGCGTGGGGGTGGCGCTCGCTCGCGCGGGCTTCGGCCTGCGGCTGCTCGACCACGCCGGGCACGACCTCGGGCCGCCCGGCGTCCCGCTGACCGAGGCCGTGCTGCTCGACACGCTCGCCGCCGTCACGCCCGAGCGCGACGCAGGGCTCGAGCGGGCCGTCGGCCGGCTGCGCAGCGCCGGCACCGACGGCGCCCTCGTCGCGGTGCTCGGCCGGCTCTCCGTCGACGACGCCGAGCGCCTGGCCCGCCTGCGCACCGGCACGGGCACGTGCATCGCCGTCCTGCTCGATCCGGGCGACGTCGGTGCGAGCGGCTCCCCGGATGACGCCGTCGAGTCGCTGCTCGCGGGCACCGGTTGGCGGCTCCTGCGCGTTGACCACGACACGTCGCTCGCCCGCGTCTGGCCGCTCGCCGCCGGCCGCGACGCGCCCCTCCCGTCCGTCCGCTGACACCCTCGCCCCGGAGGCCCGCTGCATGAGCACCCGAGACCGCCTGACCGTGGCGGCGGCCCTCGCCGTCGCGCTGGCCTGCGCGGCGCTCGCCCCCATGTACGCCGGCTACGGCTGGGTGCCGGCGACGCTCACCGCCGTGGCCGTCGTCGCCGGCGCCGGGGCGCTCGCCCGGCGCGCCGGGGTGACGGGCGTCCTCGTCCCGCTCGTGCAGCTGCTGGCGCTGGGCGAGACCGCGCTGCTGATGTTCGCGCGGGACACGCTCGCCTGGCTGGTCGTGCCCACGGGCAGGACGGTTACCGCCCTGCAGGTGCTGGCCGGGCAGGCGACCACGGACGTGCAGGGGCTGGCCGCGCCGGTCCCGACCCGGCCGGCGCTCGTGCTGCTCGCCGTCCTCGGCGCCGGGGCCGTCGCGGTCCTCGTCGACCTGGCCGCCGTCGGCCTGCAGCGCGCCGCGCTCGCCGGGCTGCCGCTGCTCGTGCTGCTCGCCGTGCCCTCGGGGGTGCTGCCCGGCGGGCTGGGGTGGCTGCCCTTCACGCTCGGCGCCGCCGGCTGGCTCGGCCTGCTGCTCGTCGAGGGCACCGACCGGATCAGCCGGTGGGGTCTCCCGCTGCGCAGCCCGCGAACGGGCGGCGCCGTGGACGGCTCGAGCGCCGGCCGCGTCGGGCGCCGGATC
>JALYMN010000007.1 GCA_030773675.1 Actinomycetota bacterium | reverse complement strand
AGGTCGAAGCCCGAGCCGCTCTTCGGCAGCGAGGCCGGGGACAGCCCCAGCGTGATCCGCTTGGTCGGCCACGGCTCGCCCGAGTTCACCACCGCGGCGCGCACCCGGTCACGGGCCTGGGACAGCGCGGCGTCGGGCAGACCGGTCACGGTGAGTCCGGGCAGGCCCTGCGCGAGATCGGCCTCCACCTCCACGAGCGCGCCGTCGAGGCCGACCAGGCCGACCGACCACGCGCGGGCGACCGTCACGAGCGGCCGCCCATCAGAACGCGGCCTGCAGGTGCACGACCTGCGGCGCGTGACCGCGGCGGCGCAGCACCGACACGACGTCGAAGCGGAGGTCGGTGGCGCCGGGCGGGCGGCGCTCGGCCAGCCACCGGCAGGCGAGCACCCGCAGCCGCCGGGCCTTGGTCAGCGTCACCGCCTCCGCGGGCTCCCCGAAGCCGCTGCCGCTGCGGGTCTTGACCTCGACGAAGACCAGCACCGCACCGGCCCTGGCCACCACGTCGATCTCGCCCTCACGACAGCGCCAGTTCCGGTCGAGCACCTCGAGCCCGGCGGCCTGCAGGTGGGCCACCGCCACCTCCTCGCCGTACCGGCCGAGCTCCTGCCTGTCGGTCACGTCGACCACCTCCGCCGGGCAGACTGGCCGCGCGGAGCCACGAGCACGAGCAGTCAGGCGCGGGCTGTGGACGGGCGACACGGGTGTCCACAGCGGCCGGACGAGGAGCGCGGGCGTGGCGCCGCGGGGCAGGCTCGGGTCAGCAGCACGGCGTACGACGTCCCGCACCCAGGGTGCAGACCGTCCCGCACCGGACGAGCTGCGCTTGCCCGTCAGGCGCCACTGCGGCACGGTCGCACCCCTCCGGGCGTCGTCCAGGCCGCCCCAGCGATGGGAACCCCCCCATGAGAGCCACGTCGAAGACCAGACGCCCCCTCCCCCTGCTCTTGGCAGCAGCCGTCGGCATCGGCGTGCCCGTCACGCTCGCCGCCGGCACGTCGGCGTCGGCCGGCGCACCGACGACAGCCGCCCCGGCCGTCGCCGCGCCGCCGTCGGCCCAGACCAGCCCGGCGCTCGTCCGGCGGGTGCCCGTGGTTCCGGAGCGGCCGGTCGCGAACGAGTCGTTCGTGTCTCCGCTCATCGAGACGTTCGGCAACGTCTCCATCGGCCAGCACTCCTTCGTCGCCAGCAACACCATCCTCCGGGCCGACCCTGGCGGGCGCGTGTGCCTGGGCAACAACACCAATGTGCAGGACAACGTCGAGATGTTGGCGCTGCGGTCCGGCGCGCGCCGTCCGGGCAAGACGTTCTGCGGCGCCCTGTCCGCCACCGCGGCCAGCCGCACGTCCATCGCGCACCAGGCGACTATCGAGAACAGCGCCGTCGGGGACTTCGCGTTCGTCGGCTTCCGGTCGGTGATCCGCGACGCGACGATCGGCAGCGGATCCTTCGTCCTGCACGGCGCCGTCGTGGATGGTGTGCGGGTGCCACCGAATCGGATCGTGCCGATCGGGGCCCGGATCAACACGCAGGAGCAGGCGAACGCGCTCGCGACCGTCACGGCGGCGCAGAACGAGTTCAAGGAGGACGTGCTCGAGGTCAACGAGGAGTTCGCCGAGTCCTACGCCGAGCTCTACGAGGAGAGCGGCTACGACGCGGTGACCGGCGTCAGCGTGCAGCCAGTCACGTCGTTCAACCGGCGTCCCGTGCGGCCCTCGCTGGCGCCGGGCACGCGGCTGAGCACGTTCACCCGCATCGTCGGGGACGTCCGCGTCGGCCCGGGCAGTGGGTTCGGGCGCCGGACGTCCGTGCGCGCCGACGAGGGCGCGCCGATCGTGTTCGGCCGGGAGGCGGACGTCGAGGACCGCGTCACCTTCCACGCGCTCAAGGGCACGTCCATCCAGATCGGCGACCGCTTCACCGCGGAGGACAACATCGTCATCCACGGCCCGCTCAAGGTCGGCAACGACGTGACCGTGCGCGACGACGCCATCGTCTTCCGCTCCACGGTGGGCGGCGGAGTCGAGGTCGGCGAGGGCGCGATCGTCGTCGACGTGACCCTGCGCGACGGCGCCGCCGTGCCGGCGGGCGCCGTCATCACGACGCAGGCACAGGCGGACGCGCTCAAGACCCGGTAGCTCCCGGTCGGAGGTGGAGGGGCGGTCGGCCCCTCCACCTCCTCCGGAGCGCGGACGGCTACTCGGACGCGGGTCGGGTGCGGGCGTCGGGCGGCGCACCTGCCGGGTCCTTGACCCCGTGCACGATGCCCTGCTCCTCCGACGTCCCGGCGGCGTCGATCTCGTGCGGCACGTTGACGCCCTGCGAGTCCCCGGGGTAGGCGACCGGAGGCCGGGTCCGGTCGGGCGCCGCACCGGGCGCCATGCGGGCGGCCCCGACCGCCGTGTCGGACTCCACGCTCTCCCCCTCCGGCGTCTCCCCCTGGAGGCCAGGGGCGCGGTGCGCCACGCCGGTGGACGCCTGCTCGGGCATCTCCGGACCGGAGCCGAGCCCCGTGCTGGACGACGTGCCCGGGTGCGGCCTGTCGTCGGCCGGCACGGTGCCCGCCTGCACGGCGCCGCTCGGGCTCCCGGCCGACGTCGGCACCGGCTCGACCCCGCCCTGCGCGCCCCCGGTCCGCGAGGGGTCGCCCGCGGAGGCCAGCTGCGTGGGGCTGGCGATCTGCGCTGTCGCCGCGCCCACGTTCATGTCGCCGAGTTCGGGCACCTGCGGCGGGTTCGTGTGCGGCCCGGTGCCGGCCGGGTCGGCGTGACCCGGGGTGGGCGGCATGGGCTCGGTCTTGCCCTGGTTGGTGTCCGGCGCGGCGCCGCCGATGCGGTCGCCGAGCCCGATCGTGCCCCTGCCGTCGTCGGTGGGCGTCGTCGACGCGCCCGGCTCGTCGCCGCGCGGCGGCTGCTGCGCCGTGGGGCTGCTGCCCGCGGAGTCTTCGGTGCCGTCGCCCGCGTCGTCCGAGCCGCTCGAGCCGCGCGTGAAGAGGTCCTTGATGCCCATGGGCGCGCTCTACCCGATGGCTGCGCCGGCTACCGGGCCCGGGCTACCGGCCGGGCAGCTCGAGGTCGGGCTTCTCGAGCTTCTCGACGTTGACGTCCTTGAACGTCAGCACGCGCACGGACTTCACGAACCGCGCCGGGCGGTACATGTCCCACACCCACGCGTCGGTGAGGTTCAGCTCGAACCACACCTCTCCGCCTGCGCTGCGCGGCTGGACGTCGACGGAGTTCGCGAGGTAGAAGCGCCGCTCGGTCTCGACGACGTAGTCGAACTGCCGGACGATGTCGCGGTACTCCCGGTAGAGCTGGAGCTCCATCTCGGTCTCGTACTTCTCGAGGTCCTCAGAGCTCATGCCGGCACCGCCATCCCTCCAGTCTGCCGCACCGCGGCACGGACGTTGACGTAGGAGAAGCGGTGCTCCGGGCAGGGTCCGTGGGCCTGCATCGCGGCGGCGTGCTCGGGGGTGCTGTACCCCTTGTGCACGTCGAACCCGTACTGCGGGAACCGCTCGTGCAGCGCCGTCATGATCCGGTCGCGCGTGACCTTGGCGAGCACGGACGCCGCGGCGACGCACGCCGCGACCCGGTCGCCCTTCCACACCGCGAGCCCGGGCGCGGGCAGCCCGGGCACCGGGAACCCGTCGCTCAGCACGTACGACGGGCACGGGTGGAGCCGGCCGACGGCCTGGCGCATCGCGCGCACGTTCATGACGTGCAGCCCGCACCGGTCGACCTCCTGCGGCGGGACGACGACCACCGCCCACGCCGCGGCGCGCCCCACGACCTCGTCGTACGCCGCCTCCCGCGCGAGCGGGGTGAGCAGCTTGGAGTCGGCCAGCCCGGGCACCTCGCCGCGCCGTCCGGGAGGAAGCACCGCGGCGGCGACGACCAGCGGGCCGGCGCAGGCTCCGCGCCCGGCCTCGTCGGTGCCGGCGACGACCGGGAAGCCGCTGCGCTGCAGCACTCGCTCGAGCGCCCACAGCCCGTTCTCGCCGCGGACGACGCGTCGCGGCGCGATCAGCACCAGCGACCGCCGGCGACCCGCGCCAGGACCTCGAGGAGGTCGGCCGGGTAGACCACCTCGCTCGTGGTGCGCAGCTCCTCGGGCGCCCACCACCGGTGGTCGAGCACGGCGGCGACCTCGAGCGCGGTGAAGCCGCCCGTGTCGACGGCGTGCCGGTCGACCCGTGCCAGGAAGAACTGCTCGGTCTGGCGGTAGGCCTGCCCGTGGAACACGAACGAGGCGGTCCGCTCGTGCACGGGGTCGCCGAGCGCGGCGGCCGGCAGGTCTAGGCCGGTCTCCTCGCGCAGCTCGCGGGCGGCGCCCTGCGCCGCGGTCTCGCCGGCGTCCAGGCCGCCACCGGGGGTGATCCACCAGCTGCCCCGCTCCGGCTGGGCGGGGTCGAGGCCGAGGAACATCAGGAGGCGGTCCTCGGCGTCCAGGAGCAGCACCCGGGCCGCGGCGCGCTCGACCGGGTCAGCCCCGACGGCGTCCAGCGGGAGCGCCGCGCCCGCCGTCGTGCCGTCCGCCATGCGGGTCAGACTAGGACGGGGCCGGGCACACCTGCTCCCAGTCGTCGTCGGGCTCATCGACCCGCTCCCCGCCGAGCAGCCGCGGCAGCAGCGCGGGCACGCCACGCGGAAAGAACCGCTCGGCGGAGCCGGTGAGCTCCTCGCGGGTCCACCAGCGCAGACCGAGGACGGTGCCGACCTCCTCGGGCGTCAGCGCCACCGGGACCGCCTCCGCGGGGGCGTCCAGCCGAGCCACCCGCCCCTCGTGCCGGGCGGTGTGGCGGCGCCCGCGCCACAGGAACGACGCGGTCTGGGTCCACTGCAGCGGCCCGAGCCGCGCGGGGTCGACGAGCAGCCCCGTCTCCTCGCGCACCTCGCGCACGGTTGCCGCGACCGGGTCCTCCCCCGGCTCGACGCCGCCGCCGGGCAGCTCGTGCCAGCGCAGCCCGGGTCGGGCGGGGTCGGTGCACTCCAGCAGCAGCAGGCGGTTCCGCTCGTCGAGCAGGAACAGCTTCGCCGAGACGCGCACTCAGCCGCGCGAGCTGCGCCGCAGCCGCTGACGCCGCAGCCGCCGGCGCAGCGCGACCACCGGCAGCGCGAGGCCCAGCCCGGCCACGAGCGGCGCGCCGGCGACACCGTACGAGGTCAGCGCCAGGGCGCGCTGGTCGAAGGTCGCCGGCACCTCGAGCACGCTGGCCCGGTCGAGCGGCCAGACGATGACGAACGCCCTGCCGATGACCTTGTCGGCCGGGACGGTGCCGCTGTTGGCGTCGTCGATGTGGGCCCGGGAGTCGCTGGACTGGCTGCGGTGGTCGCCGAGCACCCAGAGCCGGCCCTCCGGCACGAGCACGCCCGGCGCCCCCGAGGGGCAGGTCTGCTCGCTGTTGCCGGCCTTGCAGAACGGCGCCTGGTCGTCCTGGTAGACGTAGGGCTCCTCGAGCGGCACCGCGACGTCGCTGCCGGCGGGCTGCACGGTGACCTTGCCGTCGGTGCAGCAGGCCACCCGGTCGCCGGGCACGCCGATGACCCGCTTGATGAAGTCCTTCTCCCCGGGCGCGCCGACGCCGATGGCGCTGCTGATGCCGCGCAGGACCCGCTGCACACCGTTCGCCGGCGGGAGCGGCGCGACCTCGGGGCTGAAGGAGTCCAGGCCGTTGAAGACGACAACCTCGCCGCGGTGGATGTCGCGGAACCGGTAGACGAGCTTGTTGACCAGCACCCGGTCGTCGACGAGCAGCGTGCGCTCCATCGAGCCGGACGGGATGTAGAAGGCCTGCACCAGGAAGGCCTTGATGAGCAGGGCCAGCACGAACGCGACCAGGACGAGGAACGGCAGCTCCCGGATGAAGGAGCCCTTGCGGCGGGGCTCGGCCGGCGGCTGGTCCTCCACTACCGTGGCGGAGCCCTCGTCGTCACTCATCACGCGCAGCCTAACGGGGTGGGGACCGCCGCAGTGCCGGTCCGGACGTGCGGGCCGGGCACACGACGGCGGGCGCCTCCGCGAGGAGGCGC
>JALYMN010000006.1 GCA_030773675.1 Actinomycetota bacterium | reverse complement strand
CTGCACCGAGCCCTCGCGGCGCAGGCGCTCGTGCGAGACGCCGGTCACGTCGCACGGCCGCCCCGCCGTCAGCGCGGCCCACTCGTCGTAGACCGCGGCCCCCGACGGCCACGCGAAGGCGTCGCGGTGCCCGAGCGCCGCCGCGAGCCCCGCGTAGATCCGCCAGTCGGGCCGTGCCTCGCCGGGCGGGTCGACGAGCTTGCGCACGAGGCCGACGCGGCGCTCGGAGTTCGTCATCGTCCCGTCCTTCTCCGGCCAGGCCGCCGACGGCAGCACCGCGTGGGCGAGCGCCGAGGTCTCCGTCGGGTGGTGGCAGTCCTGGACGACGAGCAGCTCCGCGCGCTCGAACGCCTCGCGCACCCGCCCGCCGTCCGGCAGCGAGACGACCGGGTTCGTCGCCGCGACGAGCACCGCGCGCACGCGCCCGTCGAGCAGCCCGTCGACGACCTCGGTGGCCGACAGCCCGGGGACGCCGGAGAGCGCCTCGGGCGGCAGGCCCCAGTGGACGGCGACCTCGGCGCGGTGCGCGGCGTCGTCGACGCGGCGGTAGCCGGGCAGCAGGTGCGCCAGGCCGCCGACCTCGCGGCCGCCCATCGCGTTCGGCTGGCCGGTGAGCGACAGCGGCCCGGCGCCCGGCCGGCCGAGGTTGCCGGTCGCGAGGCAGAGGTTGATGAGCGCGCGGTTCTTCAGGGTCCCCACGGTCGACTGGTTCGCGCCCATCGACCAGAGCGTCATGGCGGCGCCCGCCGCCCCGAACCACTCGGCGGCCCGCTCGATGTCGGCCGGCGGCACGCCGCACACCTCCGACGCGCGCGCCGGCGGCCAGAGCCGTGCAACCTCGAGCGCGTCCTCGAACCCGCTCGTGCGCGCGCGGACGAAGCCGGTGTCGAGCAGGCCGTCGCGCTCGACGACGTGCAGCAGCGCGTTGAGCAGCGGCAGGTCGGTCCCCGGCCGCACCGGCAGGTGCAGGTCGGCGGCCTGGGCCGTCGGCGTCACGCGTGGGTCGGCGACGATCACGCGGGCGCCCGCCGCCTGCCGGTCGCGGATCCGGCCCCAGAGGATCGGGTGGCACGCGGCGGCGTTCGAGCCGAGCAGCAGCAGGCAGTCGGCCAGGTCGAGGTCCGCGTAGGCCGGCGGCGGCCCGTCGGACCCGAAGGCGCCCGTGTAGCCGGCGACCGCGCTCGACATGCACAGGCGCGAGTTCGAGTCGACGTTGTTCGTGCCGAGGAAGCCCTTGGCGAGCTTGCAGGCGGCGTAGTAGTCCTCGGTGAGCAGCTGACCGGAGACGTAGAACGCCACCGCGTCGGGGCCCGACTCGGCGACGATGCGCCGCAGGCGCCCGGCGACCGTGCCGAGTGCGTCGTCCCAGGAGGCCTCGGCGAAGGGCAGGTCGCGGGAGGAGCGCAGCAGTGGCACGGTGGCGCGATCGGCGGCGTGGACCGCCGAGGCCAGCTCCGTGGGCTTGCGGCACGTCCGACCGCGGTTGACCGGGTAGCGGCGGTCGCCGGCCACCCGGGCCACCCGGCCGTCCTTGACGGACACCGCGAGGCCGCAGCCGGTCCCGCAGTACGGGCAGAGGGTCAGGCCTTCGGAGGACATGGGCGGCCATGCTGGCCGCGCGCGGTTTCTCCGGCACGTCCGCTACGTTTCGGCTCGATGAACGGGTCGACATCAGGGCGAACGAGTTCCGACCCGGCGGCGAATGAAGAGCGGCCCTCGGCCTCTAGGGTCAGCGGAGTCCATGGGTCGGCATGACGCCTACGTGCTGCGCACGGTCGGGGAGCGCGACGTCCGCTTCGTCCGTCTTTGGTTCGTCGACGTCCTCGGCGTGCTCAAGTCGCTGGCGATCCCGGCGTCCGAGGTCGAGACCGCGCTGCAGGACGGCGTGGGCATCGACGGCTCGGTGCTCGAGGGCGGCGCTCGCCGGCGCGAGCGCGACGTCATCGCCCGCCCCGACGCCGCGACGTTCGCCCTGCTGCCGTGGCGCGAGACGCCGGTGGGGCGCATGTTCTGCACGATCCACCAGCCCGGCGGCGGCGCGTTCGCCGCCGACAGCCGCGCCGCGCTGCAGCGCGTGCTGGCCGCCGTGGCGGATCTCGGGTGGACGACGCAGATCGGCGCGGAGATCGAGTTCTTCCTCTTCGCCGACGATGAAAATCAGGTCCAGGCGCCCAAGCCGCTCGACGCGGGGGCGTACTTCGACCTCACTCCCCTCGACGAGGCCTCGGACTTCCGCGGCCGAACGATCGACCACCTCGAGCACCTCGGGATCCCGGTCAAGGCCAGCCACCACGAGGTCGGCCCGAGTCAGCACGAGATCCAGCTCACCCACACCGACGCGCTCTCGATGGCCGACGCGATCACGACGTTCCGGCTGACGGTCAAGGAGGTCGCGGCTGAGCTGGATCTCTTCGCGACGTTCATGCCCAAGCCGCTGCAGGAGCAGGCCGGCAGCGGGATGCACGTGCACCTCAGCCTCTTCGACGGCGACCGCAACGTCTTCCACCACCCCGACCCCGACACGCCGCTGTCCGAGCCGGGCCGGCACTTCCTCGCCGGCGTGCTCGCCCACGCGTCCGAGCTGACGCTCGTCACGAACCAGTGGGTCAACTCGTACAAGCGGCTGAGTTCGGGCTTCGAGGCGCCGACCGATGTCGTGTGGACCCGCACCGGCGGCGAAGGCCTCGTCCGCGTGCCGTCGACCAGGCCCGAGCGTGAGACGGCCAGCCGCCTCGAGCTGCGCTCCCCCGACCCGGGAGCCAACCCGTACCTGGCCTTCGCCCTCGTCCTCGCCGCGGGCCTGCGCGGGATCGAGCGGGGCTACCAGCTGCCGCCCGAGGACGGCGCCGGCCCGGGCGAGACGCCGCGCCTGCCCGCAGACCTCGCGCGCGCGACCGACCTCTTCGAGGCCTCCGAGCTCGCCCGCGACACGCTCGGTGACCAGCTCGTCGACCTGGTCGTCCGCAACAAGCGGGCCGAGTGGGACAGCTACCACGCGACGGTGAGCCCCTGGGAGCACCAGCGGTTCCTGCGGCTGCTCTGATGGGCGAGGCGTGGATCTACATCGAGGCCGACGGCGAGGACGACGCCTCGCGCGACGCCGCCCGCCTGCTGGCCGAGCTGGGGTTCGCGCCACGGCGCGTGTCGGCCAACGGCACGCTCAAGCCGCAGGGCGACGGCGCGGCCACCGCCCGCCCGCCGGACATCGCGCTCGTGCTCGGCGAGCCCGAGCTCTGCGCGCGCCTGGAGCAGGACGCCGACCTCGGCGACGTGCCCGTGGTCGTGGCCGTGTGCGACGACGACCTCGACGGGGGCGACACCGTCCACGAAGGCCATGAGCTCATCGTGCTGCCGCTGCGCCGCGACGAGCTGCGCGCGCGGATCGCGCGCGCCCGCCGGCGCGTGCGCGGCGTCCCCGACGACGACGTCGTCCGCGTCGGCACGCTCGAGGTGAACCTCGCGACCTACCAGGTCGCCATCGACGGGCGTCCCATCGACTTCACCCACATGGAGTACGAGCTGCTCAAGTTCCTCGTCACTCACCCCGGCCGCGTGTTCACGCGCGAAGCGCTGCTCAGCCGCGTCTGGGGCTTCGACTACTACGGCGGCGCCCGCACCGTCGACGTGCACGTCCGCCGCGTGCGCGCCAAGCTCGGCGAGCACGCGGCCCGGGTCAAGACCGTGCGGAGCGTCGGCTACCGCTTCGATGGGACCTCGGCATGAGCGCCACCACCTCGACCCGCCCACCCGCGGACGCGCCGGCTACGCCGGCTTCCGCGCCGTCATCAAGGCGGTCGCCACCGGGCCGCGCGGCTCGCGCGACCTGACGTTCGACGAGGCGCGCGACGCCACCGGCGCGCTGCTGGCCGGCGAGGTGAGCCCCGCCCAGGCCGGCGCGTTCCTCATCGGCCTGCGCGTCAAGGGTGAGGCGCCCGAGGAGCTCGCGGGCGTCGCGCAGGCGCTGCGCGACCGGGCGGCGCGCCTGCGCCCGCCGGC
>JALYMN010000005.1 GCA_030773675.1 Actinomycetota bacterium | reverse complement strand
CAGCACGCCCGCGCCGCCGATGAGCACCGCGCCGAGCAGCGTGCCGGCGCGGCTCTCCGGCGCGTCGACCAGGCCGCGGACGGCGTACACCCCGCCGACGACGAGCAGGCTGGCGCCCTCCAGCACGACCAGCAGGGCGGCCCGCGACAGGGGCCGGCGGAGGGACAGGCCCGCCCGGAGCTCCACGGTGCGGAGGCTAGTCGTCGGTAGCCTGGGGAGGTGCGCGCCCTCCTCGTCGTCAACCCGAAGGCGACTGCGACGACCCCGGGCACGCGCGAGGTGCTCGCCTCGGCCCTGGCCAGCGAGGTCAAGCTCGACGTCGCCGTCACGCAGACGCGCGGGCACGCCGTCGAGCTCGCCCGGCAGGCCGCGGTCGACGGGCTCGACGTCGTCGTCGCGCTCGGCGGCGACGGCACCGTCAACGAGGTCGTGAACGGGCTGCTCGCCGACGGCCCGGCTCCGGACGGGCCTGCGTTCGCCGTCGTCCCGGGCGGCAACGCCAACGTCTTCGCACGGGCGCTCGGGCTGCCGGAGACCCCGCTCGAGGCGACCAGCGTGCTGCTGGAGGCGCTCGCCACCAACCGGCGCCGTCGTGTCGGCCTCGGTCGCGTCGACGACCACTGGTTCACCTTCTGCGCCGGGGTCGGCCTCGACGCCGCCGTCGTCCGCCGGGTCGAGCGCGCGCGGGCCCGCGGAGAGACCGCGACCCCCGGCCTGTTCGTGCGTCAGGGGCTGGTGGAGTTCTTCCTCGGCGGGCGCGGGCGGATGCCGGAGCTGCTGCTGGAGCGGGAGGGCCGACCGCCGCAGCCCCTCGGCCTGGCGCTTATCTGCAACACCGATCCGTGGACCTACCTGGGGCACCGCTCCGTGCACCCCTGCCCCGACGCGTCGTTCGAGACCGGGCTGGACCTGTTCGGCCTCGACAGCCTGCGCACGGGCGCCGTGCTGCGCGCGCTGCGCCAGGTCCTGACCCCGGGCGCCCGTCCGCGCGGGCGCCGCGTGGTGCAGGTGCACGACGCCGGCGAGGTCGTGCTCACGTCGCGGCACCCCGTCCCGCTGCAGGTCGACGGCGACGACCTGGGCGACCACACGTGGGTGCGGCTGGTCGCGGTGCCCGGCGCGCTCGACGTCGTGGTCTAGTCCGAACGGGTGAGGTGTGACCCCCTCCCCACGGGGGAGGGGGTCGCCCGGACCGATCAGGTCCGCGCGTGACGAACCCGACAGAGCGGTGCGAGGAAGACGACCTCGGATGCTTGCTTCTCTTGCCTCCCGGTGCAAGGGTGAGCTTGCCGAGACGGCCTCCTCCCCCTCGTAGGGAGCGTCTCGCGCAAAACGCGCGACCCGGTCAGTCCGTCTAGCAACAGGCGGCGCCCCTGTCCGGCCGCGTGCCACGCCGCGTCGCACCCCTCGCGTCGCGGTGACCAGCAGCCCACGCACGAGGGTGCGGGGCCGCAGAGACGAGGAGTTGGACCGCATGGACTGGCGCCACCACGCCCTGTGCCGCGACGAGGACCCGGAGCTGTTCTTCCCCATCGGGACGACGGGTCCGGCGGCGGTACAGGTGGAGCAGGCCAAGGTGGTCTGCCGTCGCTGCAACGTCGTCGAGGACTGCCTGACGTGGGCCCTGGACAGCGGTCAGGACTCGGGCGTGTGGGGGGGCACGAGCGAGGACGAGCGCCGCGCGCTCAAGCGGCGGGCGGTGCGGGCGACCTTCTCCACCGCCTGACGCAGTCGGGGCGCCGGAGCGGCGCTGCGGTGTCCGGAGAGCGTCGATGTCCGGACAGCGTCAGCTGGCGGGCAGCGGGACGGCGAGGCGGGCCTCCGTCCCGCCGTCCGGCCCGGCCGTCAGGCTGAGCCTCCCGCGCAGCTCGCTCTCCACCAGCGTCCGGACGATCTGCAGTCCCAGGCGTGCCGTGTCGGCCGGGTCGAAGCCCGCCGGGAGTCCGCGGCCGTCGTCCGCGACGACGACGTCGAGCGCCTCGGCGCGCCGGTCGACGCGCACCTCGACACGACCGGGGATCGGCCCGGTGGCGTCGGCGAAGGCGTGCTCCACTGCGTTCTGCACCAGCTCGGTGAGCACCATCGCGAGCGGCGTGGCGACCTCGGCGGCGAGCTGGCCGAACGCCCCGGCGCGACGGACGACCACCTCGCTCTCGGGAGCGGCGACCTCGGCGCACATTGCCAGGACCCGGTCGGCGACCTCATCGAACGCGACCCGCTCCTCGAGCGTCAGCGACAGGGTCTCGTGCACCAGCGCGATGGACGATACCCGGCGCACCGACTCCTCGAGCGCCGAGCGGGTGGCCGGGTCGGTCATCCGGCGGGCCTGCAGGCGCAGCAGCGCGGCCACCGTCTGCAGGTTGTTCTTCACCCGGTGGTGGATCTCGCGGATCGTCGCGTCCTTGCCCACCAGCTGGCGGTCGCGCCGGCGCAGCTCGGTCACGTCGCGGACCAGCACGAGCGCCCCGCGCCGCTGGCCTGCCGGCACCATCGGCATGACCCGCAGCAGGACCGTCGCGCCCTGCGCCTCGACCTCGGAGTCGCGCGGCTCGCCGAACCGCAGCGCCGCGGCCAGGGCCGCCGACGCCCGCGGCTCGTCCAGCAC
>JALYMN010000004.1 GCA_030773675.1 Actinomycetota bacterium | reverse complement strand
CGACCGGCGGGGTGGCCGTGCTGGCCAAGCCCCCCGTGCGCAAGCTGGCCCAGTCGCTCGGCGTCGACCTCGCGGTGCTCCACGGCACGGGTCCGCGCGGCACGATCACGCGGGACGACGTCCAGGCCGCGGCGGCACCAGCGCAGCGGCGCCCCCAGGCCGTGCCGGAGCCCCCCGAGGAGCCCGTCGCGGGCTACGACCCGGCGACGCGGGAGCGGCGGATCCCGGTCAAGGGCGTCCGCAGGCTCACCGCGGCGGCCATGGTCGGCAGCGCCTTCACCGCGCCGCACGTCACCGAGTTCCTCACCCTCGACGTGACGCCGACGATGGAGCTGCGCGACCGGGTGGCGGCTCTGCCCGAGTTCCGCGACGTCAAGGTCACGCCGCTGCTGTTCGTCGCCAAGGCGCTCCTGCTCGCCGTCAAGCGGCACCCGGACATCAACAGCACGTTCACCGACGACGAGATCATCGTCAAGGACTACGTGAACCTCGGCATCGCCGCCGCGACCCCCCGCGGGCTCGTCGTCCCGAACATCAAGGACGCCGACCGGCTCGACCTGCTCGGTCTGGCGACTGCGCTGCAGGAGCTCACCCGCACGGCCAAGGAGGGCCGCACCCCGCCGGCCGACATGCAGCACGGCACGATCACCATCACCAATGTCGGCATGTTCGGCGTCGACAACGGGACGCCCATCCTCAACCCCGGCGAGTCGGCGATCCTGTGCTTCGGCGCCGTCCGGCCGATGCCGTGGGTGCACGAGGGGCAGCTCGCCGTCCGGCAGGTGACCCAGCTGTCGCTGTCGTTCGACCACCGCAACGTCGACGGTCAGCTCGGCTCGCAGTTCCTCGCCGACATCGGCCGGGTGCTGTCCGACCCGGCGACCGCGCTGCTGATGTAGCACAGGGCGGGCGAGGCGCCGCGCCTCGCCCGCCCTCGTCCCGGGACCCTCCTGGGACCGTCTCAGAACCGTCCTAGACCGACGTCCCCAGCAGGTCGTTGAGCGCCTTGTCGAGCTGCTGGGGGAACTCCGGCTCCAGGCAGAACAACCCGAGGTGGCCGGCGACGCTCTCCATGACCCGGAGCTCGCTGCCCGGCACGAGCGCCTGCTCGGCGGCGCAGTCCTGCACAGGGAAGAACATGTCCGTGCTGATCGGCAGGACGAAGGTCTTCGCCGTGATCCGCCCGAGCGCCGCCGCGAGGTCACCGCCGGTGTGCCGGGCGACGTCGCCGCGCTGCCACTTCCACCCCATGCAGAGCAGGTCGTTGGGGTCCATCACCCCGAACACGGCCTCGAGGAACATCACCTGGAAGTCCTCGAGCGAGGAGAAGCCGAGCCCGCGCCACACCTCCTGCTTGAAGAACTCGGTGCTGAAGCCCATGACCTCCCACAGCCGGGCGTGCCGGGCGAGCCCCTCCCGCACGTCGGACGACGCCGTGTAGTACCCGCCGCGGAACGCTGGATCGGAGGTCATCGCCTCCATGAGCGTCGCGGTGTAGAGGAAGTCGTGCGGCGTGTTCTGCGCCGTCCCGGCGAGCGGCGCCGCCCGCTCCACCCTGTCGGGGAAGCGCACCGCCCACTCGTAGGTCTGCTGCGCCCCCATCGACCCCCCGACGACGAGCGCGAGCTGCTCGACGCCGAGGTGCTCGCGCAGCAGCCGCTCCTGCGCCACGACGTCGTCGCCGATGCGCACGTGCGGGAAGCGGCCCATCGCGTAGGGCCCGTCGGTGTTGTGCGGCGACGTCGACAGGCCGCTGCCGATCTGGTTGACCACGACGATGAACCACTGGGTGGGGTCGAGGGCGCGCCCGGGCCCGATGTAGAGGTCCTCCATCACCTTGTGCGTGCCGGAGTACCAGGTCGTGACCAGGACCGCGTTGTCCTTGGCGTCGTTGAGCTGCCCGTACGTCGAGTAGGCGAGCTGACAGCCGCGCAGCGTCGCCCCCTCCTCCAGCAGGAGGTCGCCGACGTCCTGGACGCGGTAGTCGCCGTGGAACTCGGGCGTGTAGTACGGGCTGACGATCGACATGCGGGTCCTCTCGGATGGCGGGCGGAGGGCTTGGGCAGCGGTTGCGGGGTCAGGCAGGAGCGCCGAGGCGGTGCGGCGTCAGCACCGCCTTGTAGTCCTCGACGCTGCCGGACCAGTTGTTGGTGATCCGCCCGTCCGCGGTCTTGTACCAGCTGTTGCAGCCGCCGGCGAAGGACGTCCCGCGCAGCTCCTCCTGCAGCCACTCGTTGTAGGCGCGCTGCACCTCCTCGCGGACGTCGAGCGCCGCCCGCCCCGCCCTGCCGCCCGCCTCGTCGGCGGCGCGCAGGGCCTGCAGCACGTACTCGTACTGGCACTCCAGCATGGCAATGATCGAGTTGTGCCCGAGGTTTGTGTTGGGCCCGTACAGCAGGTAGAGGTTCGGGAAGCCGTGCACCGTGATGCCCAGGTAGGCCTCCGGCCCGTCCTGCCAGGCCTCGCGCAGCGACCGCCCACCCCGCCCGCGGACGTCGAGGTCGCCGAGGAACGACAGCGTCTCGAAACCGGTCGCGTAGACGATCACGTCGACCTCGTGCAGCGTGCCGTCGACGGTGCGCACGCCCTCCGGCTCGATCCGCGCGATCTGCTCGGTCACGAGGTCGACGTCGTCGCGCACGAGGGCCGGATAGTACGTGTCGGCGATGAGGATCCGCTTGCAGGCGAGGGGGTAGTCGGGCCAGAGCTTCTCACGCAGCGCGGGGTCGGGCACCTGGGTCTCGAGGTGCTCGCGGGCGACCCGGTAGAACTCCTCGAGCACGGGGTTGCTCTCGAGCTTCATCGCCCCCATCCAGCTCTCGTGCTCCTCGTAGTAGCCGGTGCGGCTGGCGAGGTAGGCCTGCGGGTCGTCGAGGAAGCTGCGGCGCTCCTCGTCCTCGTAGAAGCGGTCCAGCCGCGGCACGACGTAGTTCGGTGACTTCTGGAACACCGTCAGGTGCGCGGCGACCTCCGCGACCTCCGGCACGAACTGCACCGCGCTGGCGCCGTTGCCGATGCAGGCGACGCGCTTGCCGCGCAGGTCGACGTCGTGCCGCCACCGCGCGGAGTGCCACGAGTCCCCACGGAAGGTCTCCCGGCCGTTGATGCCGCGGAACGTGGGCCGGTTGAGCTGCCCCCAGGCCCCGACGAAGCTGCGTGCGCGCAGTTCTGCGCCGTCGGCGGTGCGGATCAGCCAGTGCCCGACGTCGTCCTGCCAGACCGCGGAGACGACCTCGGTCCCGAGCCGGACCTTCTCGAGCAGGCCGTGCCGCTGCGCGAACTCCTCGACGTTGGCCTGGATCTCCGGCTGCATCGCGTAGACGCGGGCCCAGTCGCGCGGGGCGTCCCAGGAGTACCAGTACAGGTGCGACTGGACGTCGCAGCTCGCCCCCGGGTAGCTGTTGTCGCGCCAGGTGCCGCCGACCCGCTCCGCCTTCTCGAGCAGGACGACGTCGTCCTCGCCCTCCCTGCGCAGCCGGGCGGCGAGCCCGAGCCCGCCGATGCCGGCGCCGAGAACGGCGACCTCGTGGACCTGTGGGTCCTCGTGGACATGGGTTCCTCCTAGGGGGTGACCGAGAGGCGCCGGCCGGACGGGCGAGGGCGTGGCGGAGCGAGGACCGCGTCGGTCTGGACGCGACGGGCGTGCGGCAGCGGCTCCGGGCGGAGCGGGGCGAGCAGCGGGGTGCGCGGGGCGCCGGCGACGGCGGGCGGTGCCACCACAGCGTGTGACCGCGGTCACCATGGAAAGCCCGCCCCGTGGAACAGTCAAGAGGTCTGTTCCACCGCGCTCCGCTCCCCGCGCTGCCGGAGGCCCCGATGACGCCCCCGCCCGACCACCCGCCCGACCACCCGCCCGACCCCCCGCCCGACCCCCCGCCCGCCGTCGCTCCGACGGCTCCGCCTGCGCTGCGCGACCGCGCGGTCCAGCTGGCGGCACAGTGGGTGCACGACTGCCGCCGCGTCGACATGCAGGCGCTCGCGGCCGAGCTGGGCGTCTCGCGGGTGACCCTGTTCCGCCACGTCGGCGGGCGCGACGCGCTGCTCGGCGCGGCGCTGTGGCAGCTCACCGAGCGCACGCTGCGTGCGGCCGAGCGCCGCTGGGAGCGCTGTCCGGACGACGGATCGCGCTGCGCCGGGACCATGCGCCGGTTCAACGCGCTCGTCACCCAGGCCCCCGGGCTGCGCCGGCTGCTGGACGACGAGCCCGCCGTAGCCGTCCGGGTGCTCACCGACCCGCAGGGCGCCGTGCAGCCCGGCGTCGTGGCCTTCTTCGAGGGCCAGCTGCGCCGCGACGCGCAGGAGCGAGCCCTGCCGCTGCTCGTCGACCCGGCCACTCTGGCGTTCGCCCTGGTCCGGCTCGGCGAGGCGTTCCTGTACGCCGACGTGCTCGCCGCGCGGACCCCCGACGTCGACGCGGCCGACCGGCTGCAGCGCGTGCTCGTCGAGGGCGCCGCCAGCGCCCAGGCGTCCCGACGTGGAACACACGGGCCGGACGTTGCGCACACCCGTCGCTCGGCCTACGGTCCGCCCCTGCTGTGAGCCCGGACACACCCGCGACACCGTTGGAGGAGCTGCGTGAAGACCAAGGCCGCTGTGCTGTGGGGTTTGAACGAGGACTTCAAGATCGAGGAGGTCGAGCTCGGCGACCCGGTGGCCGGTGAGGTGCAGGTGCGCCTGGCGGCGTCGGGCATGTGCCACTCCGACGAGCACGTGCGTGAGGGCGACATCCCCTTCGTCGAGCCGGGCGGCTTCCCCTGGATCGGGGGCCACGAGGGTGCCGGGATCGTGACGAAGGTGGGAGCAGGCGTCACCTCCCTCAAGGAGGGCGACCACGTCGTCCTGGGCTTCATCCCATCCTGCGGACGCTGCCCGTCGTGCTCGAGCGGGCACCAGAACTACTGCGACCTGGGCGCCACGCTGCTCACCGGCCAGGCGATCGCGGACAACACGTTCCGCACCACAGTTCAGGGCAAGGGCGCGTCGACGATGTGCCTGCTCGGCACGTTCTGCCCCTACGTCACCGTGCACGAGGCACAAGCCATAAAGATCGAGGACGACATCCCGCTGGAGAAGGCCGCGCTGGTCGGCTGCGGTGTCACCACCGGCTGGGGCTCCGCGGTGTACGCCGCCGACGTGCGCCCCGGCGACAACGTCGCGGTCATCGGCATCGGCGGCGTCGGGGCCAACGCCGTCCAGGGCGCGAAGATCGCCGGAGCCAAGCGGATCTTCGCCATCGACCCGGTCGAGTTCAAGCGCGAGCAGGCGATGGCCCTCGGCGCCACGCACACCTTCGCCAGCATGGAGGAGGCCGCGGGACCGATCAACGAGATCACCTGGGGCACGATGGCGCAGAAGGCGATCCTCACCGTCGGCCGCATCGAGGGCGAGATGGTCGGCGAGATGATGGGCCTGGTCGCCAAGGGCGGCACCGGCGTGGTCACAGCGATGGGCGAAGCCGGGCCGGTCAACGTGCCGCTCAGCCTGTTCGAGCTCGCGCTGCTGCAGAAGCGCATCCAGGGCGCGATCTTCGGCGGCGGCAACCCGCGCTTCGACATCCCGAAGCTGCTCGGCCTCTACCGCGAGGGCCAGCTCAAGCTCGATGAGCTCATCACGCAGGAGTACCGGCTCGAGGACATCAACCAGGGCTACCAGGACATGATGGCCGGCAAGAACATCCGGGGACTGATCCGCTACACCGACGCGGACTACTGAGGACGGGCGCTCCCGGCTCGATGAGCGGTCCGCGGCTCGACGCGGAGCTGCCCGACCGCCTGCGCGCGCAGGTGGTCGGGCGGGCCCGGGAGGTCGAGCTGGTGCTCGCTGCGCTGCTGGCCGGGCGGCACATCCTGCTCGAGGGGCCGCCCGGCACCGGCAAGTCGACGCTGCTGCGTGGCCTCGCCGCCGCGGCGGGGCTCGCCTTCGAGTTCGTCGAGGGCAACGCCGAGCTGACTCCGGCCCGGCTCGTCGGCTCGCACGACCCGTCCCGGGTGCTCAGCGAGGGCTACGCCGCGGAGGCGTTCGTCGACGGGCCACTCGCCGCGGCGATGCGCGGGGGCGCGCTGCTGTACGTCGAGGAGATCAACCGGGTCCCCGAGGAGACCCTCAACGTGCTCATCACGGTGATGAGCGAGCGCGAGCTGCACGTACCGCGGCTAGGGCGGCTGCTCGCCGCCGACGGGTTCCGGCTGGTCGCGGCGATGAACCCGTTCGACGCCGTCGGCACCGCCCGGATCGCCTCGGCCATCTACGACCGCACCTGCCGGGTGCGGATGGACTACCAGGACGCCGCGGACGAGGCCGAGATCGTCCGGCGGGCCGCCCCCGCGCTCGAGCTGGACGACGGCCACCTCGGCCGCGTCGTCGAGCTCGTCCGCCGCACGCGCGCGCACGCCGACGTCCGGGTGGGCTCGTCGGTGCGCGGCGCGATCGACCTCGTGCTCGTCGCGGGCACGCTCGCCGCACTGCGCGGCCGGTCCGACACCGACCCCGGGGTCACGCTGGACGCCGCGCTCACCGCGCTGTCCGGGCGGCTCCGGCTGCACGAGGGGTCGTCGCGGACGGCGGAGGACGTCGTCCGCGAGCTGTGGGCGCAGGGCCTCGGCCCGCGCGAGGACGCCGAGCCGCCTGCGTCCCCGGAGGGCGGTGCAC
>JALYMN010000003.1 GCA_030773675.1 Actinomycetota bacterium | reverse complement strand
CGTGTCCGGCGGCTCTCCCCGGCCTCGTCGGTTGCCGGCGCGGCCAGGCGCTTCGACGCCTTCGCGTGCGCCTCGTCGAGCAGCCGGCGGGCCTCGAGCACGTCCTCGCGGTAGAACGTCTCGAACGTCTCCCGCTCCCGGCGGCGCAGCTCGGCCTTGTGCTGGTCGGTGAAGTGCGCCGTCTTGTTGATGATGTCGACGCGGGAGCGGTACTGCTCGGCGCGCTCGAGGAGCTGGTCGGTGCGCTCGCTGGCCTTGCGGAGCAGGTCGGTTTCGGTGTTCATCGGGTGTCTCCTGAGGGTTGGGTCGGGTCCGCAGGCCGGTTGTGCCTGCGGTGTCGGTGTCGGGAGTCAGGGGTCGGGTCGAGCAGCTCCTGCCGGGTCGGCATCCGGTCAGGCGTGGTGCTCGTCCGGTGGGCGGGGCAGCCGGACTCGGCGCAGCGGTTCAGAACGGACACGCGTCCTCCTCGGGAATGAGCAGCCAGGGCGCCTGCTCGAGCAGCTGGGGCGTGGGGTCAACGGGCTGCGGCGGTGTCGGCTTCTCGCGGAGGACGTAAATGGCGCACAGGCCGAAGGGCAGCTCCACGACCTCGATAGGCGGGGGGCTCATGAGGCCTTCGCAACACTCGGGACGGCTCGCCCTTGCGGGGGGCCGTGAGCAGTCCCCGACCTATAGGACGGGTCGGGACGGCTCACACCCGTCCCCGGGACGGGTCGGGACGGGTCGGGACGGCTGGCCTCGACGGCGCTCCCAGCAGACTCGGAAGGGAAGTGCAGGACGCTGTTGCGCGGCCCCGGTTCGGTTCGGACCAGCCCTTGCTCGACAGCCCGCCGCGCCGCTGCACCGGCGTCCTCGCGCTGAAGGTGCCCGCCTTGTGCCCGCAGCGCCTCGCGCAGTCCGCTGACGTTGATCCCCGGCTTGTCCCGCACGATCCGGGCGGCGAGCTGTGCCAGTTCGTCGACCCGACCGACGTCCCGGACCTGCTTGCGGCTGCCGGCCCCGGACAGGCTCAGGGTGCGGGTCTCGCGGCGGAAGTGGAGCTGGTCCTCCTCGACCTCGACGTCGCGGCCTTCGGCGCGGAAGAAGCGGTCGTCGGTCTCCTCGTCGCGGGTCATCCACGCCAGGACGTCGGGCCAGTCCTCGAGCGCGGAGCTGCCTCGGGTCCGTTCACCGTTCCAGCCGGCGTGCGCGGTGAGCAGCACCTCGCGGACCCCGGCGTCCTCAGCCACCTCGTCCAGCCGGACCAGCCACGGCGTGACCTCCGCGGCGTCGTTCTGACTCTTGCCGGTGAAGGCGCGGCCGAACGGGTCGACCATGAGCACCTCGCCCTCAGCGGCGCGGACGATCTCGACCAGCTCCTGACGCCCCGCCTCGTCGGCGAGCAGGTTCCGGCGTCCGCGCAGGTTCACGACGAACAGGCCGCTGGCCGGGACGCCGATGTCGTCCATCCACCGGCCGAACGTCCGGCCGCTGACCTCGTAGTTGAGGACGACGACGCGGCCGGTGAGCTTGTCGGTCGGGAAGCGCCCGAGCAGCGGCTCGCCGGTCAGCAGCGCCCGTGCGAGGTTCCCGACGAACGTCGTCTTGCCGGTCTTGCGCTGCGCGGACAGCAGCAGTCGGCCGTTGGCCGGCACCAGACCTTCGACGCGCCACTCGTCGGCCTCCGGGCGCGCGAGAAGGTCGGCGAGCGTGCCCATGTCCGGCGGCGGCTGGGGGTGCTTGCGTGCCTCCAGCTCGGCGACGACCTCCCGTGCGCGCTGGCGGACCATGAGGTCTCGGACCGCAGCGGTCAGCGCAGGGCTCGCGGCCAGCTCGACGCGGAGCGGATCGAGGGCCGGGTCCTGCCTCTGTGCCGGTGGCGGCTCAGTGGACAGCCACGCGTCGACGTCGGAGAACCTGCGGTGTGGGACGTGCTCCTCGACCCGCGACGTACGGCGTCCAGGTCGGCGCTGTTGGCCTGCGCGACCGCCCACGACACGATGCCGTCGAACTCGCGGACGGCGGCCTGCACCGACCGTGTGCTCGCGGTCGGGTCGCCCGGCTTGTCGGAGGTGGCGCGGTCGACGAACAGCGCCCCGAGGACGCCGGCCGCCTCCTGCGCGCTGTAGTAGCCCGCGCGGGCTTCCTTCATCGCCCCGGTGACGAACCCGCACGCTGTCTCGTGACGGGACTCCCCGGCGTCGAGCTTGCGCGTCCAGGCGGTGACCTTGCCGTTGAGCAACTCCGGTCGGGTCCGTTCGGTGTGCTGGTCGAGGAACGCGGCGACCTCGGCGTCGGTCGCCGTGTCAGCGGCGTCCTGCGCGTCACTGAGCCGGGCGGCGAGGGTGTCGGGGAGGGCAGGAACCCGGCCGGTCCGCAGCCATGCGTACCGCCCGCCTGTGGTGGCCTTCTCATGTTCGGACGGGGCGACGATCACCACGCCGTTGCGTCCTCGGACCTCCCCCCACGGGCCGGGCAGGGCGCTCTTGCCGTTGCCGAGGGTGCGGTCGGGCGGCATGAGGAACGGGTAGTGCCCGCGCCTCGCGGTGTCCGTTCTCGTCGACTGGAACGGCACGTTCGTGTCGTCGAGGACCGGGCGCAGCACCTCCGGCACGGCGTCGGGATTGTCGACGTCGAACACGACCGCGCCGGACCGGCCGACGTGCACCGCGAGCAGGTCCGAGGACCCGGCGAACCAGGCGACGAGCTGCTCGGGGTCGCGGCTGCTCTTGGTCGGCCACCGCAGGCCGACACGGCTGCCGGGGTTCTTCTTGTCCCTAGGGTTGACCGGCAGGACGTACCAGCCGGCGTCGGCGTAGCGCAGGGCCGCGCTCAGAGTGTCCAGGTCGGAGACGTCCGGAACGGTGAGGCTCACAGGGTGGGTCACCGCAGTGCCCTCCGTCCACCGTCACGGGGCACGGCCTGCTCGAGCTCGTCTAGTCGGAGCGCGGGCATTAGCTCCTCGGGCGTCGGGATGCTCTTGAGGAAGGCGCGTGCCGCGTCGGTAGTCAGCGCGCCGGTCAGCAGTTCGACCTGCACGTCGGCCTCGGCCCGGTCGATGGCCGCGACGGCCTGCCGGGCGGCGGCCTCGATCTGCCGCTCGGCGAGCTTGCGGAGCTCAGCCCGCCGCTTCGGGTCGCTGACACCACGCGGGGACCAGTACGAGCCGATGCTGGGAGCGAGCTCGGCCGGAATGTTGCGCTCGTCGCAGACCTGCCGAATGCGCTCGTTCGCCGCCTCGATGGCCCGCCGTCCCTCGGCGACGACCTCGGCCCACGCGGCATCTTGCGAGGCGTACACCGCCGACGACTGCTCCTCGTAGTCGGCCAGGAGCTGCGACTTGCGGTGCGCGACGCTGCTCTTCGCCGCCCGAGCCCGCTGCTTGGCGATCTGGGACAGCTGCGTGCGTTCCTGTCGGGTCATCTCGGTGTGGCTCATGCCGCGGCCTCACCGTTGAGCGCGTGCAGCATGTACCTGGCGCCGCATCCGGCCTTCCTGACGGTCGCCAGGAACGGAACGCGGGCGAGGTGCATGTGCGGCTGCCGGCAGCGTGGACAACGAGCCACGAGCATGACCAGCCGCGGATTACCGCCCCGGCCGACGACGGCGCGGACGTCGGCGACGGCGTGCCAGACGGGTGCCTGTCGTGGGTGCGGCGTATCATCCTGAATGAACTTCTCGCCGGGGTTCTCAGCAGTGGGGCGGTCCGTTGGTCGCGGGCCGCCTCTGCTGTTTCCGCCGGGACCGTTACGGGCGCTCATCCGGCGGTGCCCTTGCGCCGGGCCTTCGCGGACGCGAGCGCGAGGCGGCTGAAGTACGCCCTGCGGGCGTGCTCAGCGCGGCGGGCGCGTTCAGCCGGCGGCAGGGTGCCGTCCTTGTCGACACCGCCGGCAGCTTCGCGACCTACTGCCTCCCGCTCGAAGCGGTCGAGGAACGCCTGTCGGGCCGGGGCGGTCGCGGCGGTGGTGTCGGCGGTGTTGGCCCACTTGGTGTGGGCGGCGATGCGCGCGGCGAGGGCGCGCTGTTCTGGGGTGCGTTCGAGTGCGGGCACGGGCGAGCTCCGTCAGGGACCTGCGTGCTCGCACTTCGCACACGCGATGGCCGGAAACCATGCCGGCTGGACCTCACGGCCCCGGCGCACCTTGCTACTGCACAAACTAGCGCGCTGTGCGACTACGCGCTGTGCGCCACACCGATGGTGAACCTTCCCGGCTTACCGGGCTTCGGCCCCGACTTGTCCCGCAACCGCTCCGCTTGCACCGGCCACTCCTGCCGGCACACGGGGCACCAGGCGGGCACCTGCGCAGCGGGCGTGCCGAACGGCGCGACGACCGGACGTCCCTGTTCATCTCTGTTGATGAAGGCACTGACCAAACCGTCCGCCAGGAGCATCCATGCGGGACTGCCTGACCGCGGGGCGTAGAGCAGTGGCGGATGACCGGCGTTGGCGGCGAGGACAGCCACCCGGTGCCGCACCGGGTCGAAGACCTCGACGAGCCAGGCCGCGCGCGGCGGCGCTACCCGGCTGAGAGGTTCCTCCTCGTCCCGGAACGTGAGGCGCTGCTCGTGTCGCACTCCATCGTCATCCATCCACCACACGACGATGCTCTGCCGCTGGCGGCTCACAGCCGATCCCCCAGCCCCAGCCGGCGGTGGGCATCGCGGGCCCGGGCGTCTGCAGTGCTCGCGGCGTAGCGGGACAGCATCTCGGCGCTGCGCCACCCGGCCAGCCGCATGAGGTCGCGTTCCTGCCCCCCGTTGGCCAGCCAGGTGTGCGCGAACGTGTGCCGGAACCGGTGGGCGTGGACGCCGTCCACTCCGGCTGCCGCGGCCCGGGTGCGGATCATCTCATCGCAGCCGTCCCGGCTGAGCCGGCCCCGCTGGGTGAGGAACAGAGCCGGGTTGTCGGCGTACCGGTGGGCGCTGCGGAGTCGCAGGTAGCGGTCGAGGGCCCGACCGGTCTTCGGGCCGAAGGGGCAGGCTCGCGGCCGGCTGCCCTTGCCCATGACGACGGCGACCTCCTGGTCGAGGTCGAGGTGGGCGACGTCGAGCCCGCACAGCTCGCTGATCCGCATCCCGGTGTCCATGAGCAGCCGGAAGATCGCGCAGTCGCGGCGGTCGCGAAACTCCTTGCCGTCGCACACCTTGAGCAGGCGGGTGATCTCGTCGTCGGTCAGGACCGCCACCGGTGTCTCAGGCACGGCCGGCGGCTTGAGCTTGGCCATCGGGTGCTCCGGCAGCTCGTCCTCGTCGACCAGCCAGCCGCAGAACCGTTGCAGTCCCTTGAACCGGGTGACCACGGTCTGCGGGGCCAGCCGCTCGGTCTCATCGGCGAGCCACGCGTCAATGGTGCGCCGGGTCAGGCTCTCGGTGGTCAGCGGGCGGTCGTGCTCGGCCAGCCACGTGGTGAAGGCCTTCACCGCCTGCCCGTACACGCTGAGCGTCCGCGCCGCCTTGCCCTCGGCGCGCAGGTGCCGGCGCCACGACGCGGCGAGGTCTTCGAGCCGGTCTGCCGCCACCCGGCCAAGGTATCGGGCGAGCAAGCGCTGTGCAACGCCGCCGCACCGGCTAGGCTGGCCTGTTTCCGCTGGTGGTAGGCCTGGCACGGCTGGGCTGGACACGACGTGGCTCGCCTGGCATCTTCGGGAACTGTGGCGGGTACGGCGCCTCGCCCTCGCCGTGCCGCTCGTACAGCTCGAGCAGCGGCCTCAGGTCGTGGTGCACGTCGTCGATCGCCGCGTGCACGTCGCCCAGCGCCGCGAAGCGCTCGCGCACCGTCCAGATGTCGAAGTCCTCGACCGTGCAGTCGGGCAGCTCGTCCCACGTCACCGGCGCGCTCACGGTGGCCGTCGGCCGGGCCCTCACGCTGTACGCCGACGCGATCGTCTGGTCCCGCGCCATGCGGTTGTAGTCGAGGAACACGCGCTCGCCGCGCTCCTCCTTCCACCACTTCGACGTGGCGAGGTCCGGGCGCCGCCGCTCGACCTCCCGGGCCACGGCCAGCGCCGCATGCCGGAACTCCAGGAAGGTGAACTCCGCCCGCACCCGCAGGTACACGTGCACGCCCTTGCTGCCACTGGTCTTCGGGTACGCGGTGAAGCCGAGCTCGTCGAACAGCGCGTGCACCTCGCGGGCCGTCTCCTGCACCTCCGCCCACCCGGTGCCCGGCTGCGGGTCGAGGTCGATGCGCAGCTCGTCCGGGTGCTCGACGTCCGCCCGCCGCGACGGCCAGGGGTGGAAGTCGAGCGTGCCGAGGTTGGCCGCCCAGGCCGCGTGTGCCGCGTCGACCGGGCAAAGCTCCGTCGCGCTCCGGCCGCTGGGGAACGACACCGTCGCGGTCTCGATCCAGGGCGGGCGCTTGTCCGGCACCCGCTTCTGGTAGATCGCCTCGCCCTCGGCGCCGTCCGGATGGCGCTTGAGCACGGTGGGCCGCTCGCGCAGCGCCCGCACGATGCCGTCGCCGACGGCCAGGTAGTACTCGACCAGGTCGAGCTTGCGCCCACGGCCCTCCGGCAGGCCGCGGAAGTAGGTCTTCTCCGGATTGGTGACCTTGACCGTGCGCTCGCCGGTCGGGGTGTCGACCTCGAGCTCGACGAACGGTGACGGCATGGCCGGACCCTAACGGGACCCGCCTCGACCCGTCCGCGACGGCGCACGCGGCCGGAGCGGCATCCGGTGCGGGAACGGAACAGCCGAGGTCGCGCCGGTGCTGCACCCGGCATGACCGAGCAGACGAGCTTCCCGGTGCAGAAGAGCGACGAGCAGTGGCGTGCGGAGCTGTCGCCGCAGGAGTATCATGTGCTGCGCCAGGCAGGCACTGAGCGCCCGTTCACCGGCGAGTATAACGACACGAAGACCGTCGGCGTCTACTCCTGCCGCGCCTGCGACGCCGAGCTGTTCCGCAGCGAGACGAAGTTCGACAGCCACTGCGGCTGGCCGAGCTTCTACGCGCCGAGCAGCGCCGACAACGTCGTCCTGCGCGAGGACCGCAGCCTGTTCATGACCCGCACCGAGGTGCTCTGCGCGAACTGCGGCAGTCACCTGGGGCACGTCTTCGACGACGCGCCGCAGACGCCGACGGGCGACCGCTACTGCATGAACAGCGTGTCGCTGCGGCTGCACCGGCAGGAGTAGGTCGCGGCTGGCCGGCTGTAGAGGTGCGCCCCGCCGGACGGCGGCGGACGGGGCGCAGGCCTACCGTCGGAGGGGCACCGGGCGCCGAGGCGCGCTGCTCGCGGAGCCCGCTCGGCTGCATGTCGCGGCTGTCCACAGACCCGCTCGGTGGTGTCCCCAGGCCTCAGCACTCGTGGTCGCGCTGCACCTCGTCCAGCAGGCCGACGCGACAGAGGTCCTCTCGACGACGGTCCCCGCTTCCGGAGCAGAGACGGACTGTCAGCAGCAGGCGCGGCACGGTACGTCGGCCGACCGGCGCAGCCGGCGAGCGACAGCGCGAGCAGCACCGCGAGCACCATTCTCATGCTGCTCGGACGCGACGCCTGGCCCGACGGTTCCGGCCGACGCTGACCGTGCGCGCCGGCGCGGCGCCTACGGCAGCGCGCTGACCAGCTCGGCCACGCTCTTGCGCACACCGCTGTAGAACGGCGTCTCGAGCTTGGTGTGCAGCCGGGCCCGGGACCCCCGCAGGTGCCGCAGGCAGTCGGTGATGCGGTGCAGCTGGTCGGCCTCGAAGGCGAGCAGCCACTCGTAGTCGCCGAGGCCGAAGGCCGCGACGGTGTTGGCGCGCACGTCCTCGAAGTCGCGGCCCATGATTCCGTGCTCCGAGAGCATGCCCTTGCGCTCGTAGTCCGGCAGCAGGTACCACTCGAGCGAGCGGTTGAACGGGTAGACGCAGACGTACTTCTTCGGGTCCTCGCGCCGCACGTACGCCGGGATGTGGTTGCGGTTGAACTCGGCGGGCCGGTGCAGCCCGACGGAGGACCAGACCGGGCGGAGGTGCCGGCCGAGCCGGGTCTGCCGGAACCTGCTGTAGGCCTCCTGCAGGACGTCGGGGTCGGTACAGGTCCACCAGACGAGCAGGTCCGCGTCGGCCTTGAACCCCTGCACGTCGTACGTGCCGCGGGTGTAGACGTCCTTCTGCAGCAGCTCGTCGAGCAGCGCCTGGGCCTCGGCGGCGGCCTCGGTGCGGTCCTCCGGCAGCCGCTCGGCGACGGAGAAGGCGCTGTACATCGTGTAGAGCAGCTGCTCGTTGAGCTCGCGGGCCTTGGTCGTCTCGGGACGGCTGCTGGTCTCGGGCGCGCCTGTCGTCATGCTTGCCATCCTGCCTCAGCGGTACGACGACAGCGCGCCCGCGGGCACGGCCAGGCCGGCCAGCACGGAGGCCCCCGCCTCCCGGCCGCTGCGCGCGCAGGCGGGCACGCCCACCCCGTCGTACGCCGCCCCGGC
>JALYMN010000002.1 GCA_030773675.1 Actinomycetota bacterium | reverse complement strand
CTCGACTCGGTCCCCGCGACGCGGCCGCCCGCCCCCTGAGAAGGGTTGACCGGCGTGCCCGCGAACAGGGACGCCTTCGCCTGCGGCGTCATGGACGACTACCGGTCCTACGGCACCCCCGAGACCGCGCTGAACAAGAGCGTGCGGGCCTCCGCAGCGGAGACCGCCGGCCAGATGGCCCGGCCGATGGGCCACCCGGCCTTCGCCGGCCTCGCTCTCAACGAGCGGGGGCACTGCGAGGCCGCCGTCGCGTTCTTGGACCTGCGCGCGTTCACTGCCCGCACGTTCTGGGACAGCCCCGACGACGTCGTCCAGCTCGCCCGTGCAGTCCTGACCCAGATCGTCGAGGTCGTGGACGACTTCGGCGGACACGTCCTCGGCCTGCGCGGGGACGGCGTCTTCACTTGCTCCGGCGGCCCCGACAGCCGTCAGCCCTCCCTCGACGCGGCCGCCGCGCTCGGCGCGTGCGCCGTCGCGCTCGACGCCCAAGCAGAACGCGCTGAACGGCGTGTTGGAGATGAGCGGGATAGCGCCCGTGCAGCGCCGCGCCGTGCCGACCACGGACGCCTGGACTTCGTCGGCACCGGCACCGAAGGCGCGAACGAGGTCAACGTCCTCGGGTTCGCGCCCAACTTCGCTGCCAAGTGAGAGAAGGTCGCCAAGAGCTGGGAGGTCGTCGTCGGCGAGGCCCTCGCCCACCACATCCTCGACAGGACGCTGCTCACCGAGCACGAGAAGAGCCCCAAGCGCTACAGGCACCACGGCCAGGTCAGGCCGTACGCCTTCCACGACTTCCGGTGGCGCGCGCTGCTCCCGGAGCTCCAGGGGCATCCGCCAGGACCTCGCAGGCGCCCCGTCCCGCCGCGTCCGCGTCCACTGAGAGCGAGATCCCCATGACCCTGCCCAGCCTCCTTCGCCGCATCGGCGTCGACGTCGCCCGCGGCGTCAGCGTCGACGGCCGCCTCCTCACCGGCGGGCCGCCACCGGCGGCCATCGCCGCGGGCCACTGCCACGTCCGTCATGCCGCACACCTTCCACGACGGCGACGACCCGCCGCCCGAGCCCACCCAGGCCTCCTGGTGGCAGGATCCCGCCGCCGGCGACGCCGACATCTCCGCCGTCGCCCTTGCCTTCTCGCGCTTCCGGCTCGACGACCGCGACGGCGGCCACATGTGGCGCGGCACGCTCGACACCGGACGCGGGCGCTTCACAGTCGAGGTATCGCCGACCCCGCCGGAGGCTGCCGCGCATCGTCCCCGTCCGTCCTCGCCGGCTCGGCCGCAACGAGGGCCGGCGCGGCTTCCGGTCGCCCCCGCAGCTCTACATCAGCGGCGAGCTGTGCGTGGCCGACGCCTCAGATTGGGACCCCGCCCGCCACACGAGCGCCCCGGCTATCGCCTGGGCCGCCCACTGGTACGCCGCCTACACGGACTGGAGCCTCGGCGGGCCGTGGCCCACGGACGGGTACCGGCCCGATGCCGCCGCGTAGCCCCTCGGCCCGACCCGCCGAAGGGCAACCAGGACGTCTTTCTCGCGATCACGACCATCGGCCCCTGCGTAAACACGCCGACACCAGGATCGGGCCGCTCGTCGCCGCCCTCACCGTCCTCACCGGAGGCGTCATCCGCCAGCGCCACGCGTCGAGACGCTCCTCGACGCCGGCGTTCATCTGCGCGCCGGCCTCGCGCTCGCCGCCCTCGCCGTATGCGTCCTCGCGGTCATCACCGCCGGCGCTTGGCTGTTCCGCGCACTGTGGCCCCGGCTGACCAAGCGCGAGGCCAGCCGCTTCGACTTCCCCCACCTGGCCGGAGCCGAGCTGACGCCGCTGATGGACGCGGACTCTGCCGCCGTCCGCCACGAAGGATGGATCCAGACACAGACGCTCGCGCGGATCGTCATGGCCAAGTACGCGTGCTTCAGCAAGGCGCTGACCGCAGGAATCATCGCCGGTGCGGCGCTCGCGGGATGGCTGCTGCTCGTCCCCGGCTGAGGTTGGCACATAAGCCCTATCGCCCCGCATCACCACCCTGCACCCTGCTTGACCTGCAGAACGTCCCAGCAGAGCTCGCTGCAGGCGTAGGCACACGCCCCCTCAGGGCTCGATCAAGCGTTCCTGCGGGTCAGACCGCACTTCAGGCATGATCAGGTACCACCAGCTGCGGAGCCGGGTGTAACTTTCAGCAGGCAGCAGGCGGGAGGTATGTACATCACGCCCTGGGATGTCAGCCCGGCTCGCATGGCGGGAGCGGAAGGAGGGGCCATGACCTCGCCGGAAGCCGGCGTCCCGCAGGTGCCGCTACCCGCCGTCGCGCACGCCCGACTGGCCCTCCTCGGCGATGGTGGCGCGCGGATGCAGGCGTTGGACGATGCCTTGACCGCGACGGGTCGCTCCTACGAGCGTCACATGATTCGAGAAGTCAGCTCGGACGGACGCCGGCTGGAGGCGGACGTTGTCGTGGTCAGTTGTCAACTCGGCGAACTGTTGGCAGTCGCCCCGCGCCTGACCGCAGCCTTGGGCGACGCAGTGCTGGTCTGCTCGATAGCCGCTGAGTCCGACGACCCGACCGGAGCATCACAGCAGGATCGTGGAAGTGCCGTCGAACGCCTCGCCGAGGCGCTTCCTCGGAGCCGCGTGGTAGGGGCACTGCAGCAGTTCACCACCGAGCACTTTCAGCTCATGAGTCTTCGACTGCTCAAGACCGATGTGCCGGTGACCGGTGACGATCGGGAGGCGGCCGACCTGGTCCAGGCGCTCCTTTGCGAGATCAGCGGTGTCGATGCGGTCTACGCGGGACCGCTCCGCAACGCCGGAGCGGTCGAGCACCTCGGTGCCGTCCTGCGA
>JALYMN010000001.1 GCA_030773675.1 Actinomycetota bacterium | reverse complement strand
GGCGGATCGTCGTCGTGGCCCACCCGGCCCGCGTGCAGGACCTGAGCGACGAGCCCTGGCTGCGCGCGACCGGCGCGCGGCCGACGACCGGTGCCAGCGCCGCCGCGGCCGCGACGTCGTCGGACAGGTCGGCCCGCACGAAGTCCAGCCGCTCCACCAGGTCGTGCCGCGCGGCGCCGTCGACATGCGCCGCGTGCTGCGCGAGCCGCGCCGTCGCGAGCGCCCGGTAATCCGGGCCCGACAGCGGCTCGCGGCCGATCCCCACGACGTCCAGGGACGGCGGCAGGCGGCCTCGCTCGACGAGCAGCGCGAGCGCGGGCAGCAGGTGGCGCGTAACGAGGTCACCCGCCGCCCCGAAGACGACATAGCGGTCCATCACGGCACGAGTGTGCCGTCGGCGACCACCGTCCGGGTGATGACGCCGGGGGCCGGGCTGTGCATGCTCTGCCCGGGGGCGAGCAGTCAGGTCGAACCCGTCGCACGAGAGGACCTACGTGGAACCCGAGGCAGGTCGGTACGCCGACGCAGATCGGTACGCCGACGCAGATCGGTACGCCGACGCAGATCGGTACGCCGACGCAGATCGGTACGCCGACGCGGTGGTGCTCGCCGCCGGCGTCAGCGAGCGCATGGGCGGACCGGACAAGCTCATGCTGGAGGTGGCCGGTCTGCCGCTGCTGGCCTGGACGCTGCGCGCGGCGACAGCGGCCCGCACGGTCCGGCGGATCGTCGTCGTGGCCCACCCGGCCCGCGTGCAGGACCTGAGCGACGAGCCCTGGCTGCGCGCGACCGGCGCGGTGGTGGTGGAGGGCGGCGCCCGCCGCCAGGACTCGGTCGCGGCCGGCGTCGAGGCGGCGACCGGCGAGGTCGTGCTCATCCACGACGGCGCCCGGCCGCTGGTGACCCCCGACCTGCTCGACCGCGTCGCCGCCGCCGCGCGCGAGCACGGCGCCGCCGTGCCCGTCGTCGCCGTGCCGGAGAGCATGCGGCGCCTGGTCGACGGCCGGATCGTCGGCATCCTGGACCGCAAGGACCTCTACCGCTCCCAGACCCCGCACGGGGCGCGGCGGGAGGTGCTGCTCCAGGCGTACGCCCGGCAGGACCCGCGCGGCCCGGAGACCTTCATCGACGAGACCACGCTGGTGCAGGCCGCCGGGATCGGCGTCACGACCGTCCCCGGCGAGCCGGCCAACCTCAAGGTCACGCTGCCCGGCGACGAGCAGCTCGCCTTCGCGCTGCTGGAGGCGCGGGCGCGCACCCGGCCCGGCGACTGGCCGCTGGTCGCGCCGCGCGGCGGCGACGTCGCGACCGCCGTCCACTGACGACGCCACCCGACCCGCCCCCGCTCGCGCCGGAACTCGGCGCGCACGACCGTCGTCGGCACGGGTGAGCCCGGGCGCCTGCCCGACCGCCGACTGCCCCCGGCGCACGAGAGGACCCGTCCCATCGACCCCGCCACCCGCCCTGCCCGAACGTCCCTGCCCAGCCGGTGGCAGTTGGCCGTGCTCGGCGTCGCCCTCGCGCTGCTCGCCGGCGCGGGTGTGCTGGCCCTGCGCGACGACGCGGACGACGCGGCAGCGCCCGGCTCCGCCACACCGGCGCTGCCGTTCGACCTCCCCCCGCCGGCGCAGCTGCGCGCGTCCGAGCGGAAGGTGTTCGCCCACTACTTCCCGCCCCTGCCGGTGTCGCTGGACAACCGGCCGGCGTCGAAGGACTACTACACCGAGGAGTACCTCGATCCGGACGGCGAGGACGGCAAGCACGCCGACTACGGCGGCCACCTGCGTGACCGGCCTCTGCCGCGTCCGCCCCGCTCCGGCGACGACTGGCGGCTGCAGGACATGCGCAGCGAGGTCGAGCAGGCCGTGGCGAGCGGCCTCGACGGGTTCAGCGTAAACATCATCCAGTTCGAGGACGGCTCGGACGAGCGGCTCTGGAAGAACACCGAGCTGCTCCTGCAGGCGGCCGAGGACGTCGACCCGGGCTTCCAGGTCATGCTCATGCCGGACATGAGCGGCAGCCTCGTCGAGAAGAGCGTCGACGACCTCGCCGACGGTGTGGCGGAGCTCGCCGAGCACGCATCGGCGTACCGGCTCGACGACGGCCGGCTGGTGGTCGCCCCCTTCAAGGCCGAGGCGCACGACGCGGAGTGGTGGGCGGCCTTCAAGGACGACATGGAGTCCGAGCACGACCTGCGCGTGGCGCTGCTGCCCGTGTTCGTCGGCGACGAGCGTCGCTACCTCGAGGAGTTCGACCGCGTCTCCTACGGCATGTCGGTGTGGGGCGAGCGCAACCCGCAGACGAACGACCCGGACGAGACCGGCGGGTCGTCGCAGCGGGCACGGGCCGCGCGGGTCAAGCGGCTCGGCCAGAAGTGGATGCAGCCGGTCTCGGTGCAGGACGCGCGGCCCAACCAGGGCGTGTACGACGAGGCGGAGAACACGCAGAACCTGCGCGACACCTGGGCCCTGGCCCGGCGCACGGACGCCGACCTCGTGCAGCTCACCACCTGGAACGACTACACCGAGGGCACCGCGTTCGCGCCGTCGGTCAAGCACGGGTGGTCGTTCCTCGACGTCTCGGCCTACTACCTCACCTGGTGGAAGACGGGGGAACGGCCGCGGGTCGTGCGCGACGCGGTCTACGTGACCCATCGCACCCAGCCGGTCGACGCGGAGCCGAGCGACCAGGAGGAGCTCATGGAGCGGCGAGGCGGCAGCCCGGCGCGCGACACGGTCGAGGCGCTGACCTTCCTCACCGCGCCGGCCCGGGTGGTGGTGCGCGTGGGCGACGAGGAGCGCACGTGCGACGTGGAGGCCGGGGTCGACACGTGCACGGCGCCGCTGTCGACCGGGGAGGTGCGCGTCGACGTCGTCCGGGGGGACGGGAGGGTCGCGTCGGTCACCTCGCCGTTCGAGGTCAGCGACAGCCCGGAGGTCCAGGACCTCGAGTACGTCGCGGTCGGCAGCCTGCGCAGCGAAGCCTGAGCAGCGGCTCGGCCCCGCCGGGCAGCGGTCAGCCCGTGGGCAGGGGCCCCACCGCGCGGGTCCAGGCCCTGGCCAGCTCGGAGCGCCGGCGCTGCCACGCCGGGCAGGCCAGCCGCTCGGTGAGCAGCGACAGCGACGCGCAGCGCAGCGCCGTGCGCAGCGCCCGGCGGTGGCGCCAGC